>JAHDDA010000177.1 GCA_020629595.1 Chitinophagales bacterium | reverse complement strand
CTTCCACCTTGATTTACAATATTCACAATACCTTCGCTTGCTACGTCTTCATCATAAAAGTAAGTATTTATGCCTCTACCATAAGTTTCAGAAAAAGGGTTAGTGATACTAATTGTACCACCAAAATTATTTAAAAAAGTAAATCCATTATCGGTTGTTAAACCACTGCCTGTTACATCTTCAATTACTACGGTTCTTTTTACATCTGAGTTTTCAATACTTAATTGATTAAAAGTTCCATAAAGATGTTCAAAAACAACAACATCAGCATAAGTGTTATCTAATAAAAACCCATTTCCTTGAATAATTGCTGCTCCTAATCCAATAATATGTTCAATACTACCACTCAGAGTTATATACTGCTCATTGATTAAATATTTATGATTACTTCCAAGCTTACAACCAGGAAAATATATAGTTGTTTTATTATTTTCTATCGCAAAATCAACTGCTGCTTGAATAGCTACAGCATCGTCTATTTCGTCATTACAATTAGCACCAAAATCGGCAACATTTACCCAATTATCTAAATTTGAGTCATAGTCAATATTAGGGGTTGTCTTTACAGGCATTCTCAACATTCCGTCAAGATCGTTATTTTGACTTTTGTGAATAGGGCTTGAATATATTTCTTCTATTTTATTTCTTGATTCATCGTAAGTTCCAAACAAAGTTTCGGGAACAGAAAAAGGAGTATTGATAAGGCTAATATCTCTTGCATAAAAGCTAAAAAAGGTAAATAAATTACCCGAATTAGGACTTTCAGGAAAACTTGGATTATCAAAAGTAAAGGTACTGTTTGTGATATTGAAATTTGAAAACTGATCGGTTGCTTGTATGCCTGTTTCATAGCCATCGAAATATTGCATATTATCAATACTTACATTGGCACTTTTTATCAAAACACCTGTTCCAACATTTCGTTGTTCTAGTTCTGAAATGGTATAATTACTATATTGGTTTTGACAACAAACACCTAATTGGCAATTCTTAATTTCTGATTTAAGCACCGTTGCATTACTAGGAATGGTATCATTACCAAGTACAAAACCTGCGCTGCCATTGCTCTTTCCTTTAATTCTAATATTTTTAATTAAATTAGTTTGACCACACATTTTTATACCGCAAGCATTAGGATTATCATTTAATTCTAATGTTAAATTTTGTATAGATTTATGTTCATAAAGACCTCCATTTCCACCACAAGAAACTTCTAATAAGCCAACAAACTTAGTGGTATCATTTGTAACAAAAGCTGGATTATTATGCTCTATGGTAATTTTTGAATTGTATTTATTTTCTCCTTTTATCCAAGGTCCTAAACGGGCTGGTTCGCCATTTGGAAGTGATAATTGCAAAGGTTGCGATATTAAATAATTACCTTCTGGTATATAAACTACTTTAGAGCCTTCGGTTGTTAAACTTGCCCATATTGCCGATTGAATGGCTAAATAATCATCAGCAATACCATTTCCAACAGCATTATAAGGAGAACTTTTAATGTTTATAACACAACTTGTATCAACTGGCAGGTAAATATTTTGGGCAGATATAACTACATTAAAGCAGGTAATTATTAGAAAAGTAAAAACAAATTTCATAGAATATGATGTTGAGTGGGAAAATAAAAATCCACTACTTATGAACAAAAGGCGAGGGTTAAGTTTTTCCTATTAGGTTACATACGTTTTTTATATGGAATGGTTACTAAATAGCTCTATTGTTTTAATTACTATTGTTTTAACTGAGTTTTTTGCTTGGTTCAAGCATAAGTACATTTTACATGGCGTGTTATGGTTTCTACATAAAAGTCATCATACTCCACAAGAAAGTTGGTTTGAATGGAATGATTTAGTTATTTTAATTTATGCTATTCCTTCGGCTTATTTGGTATATTATGGCATAGAAAACAACCATTTTTGTTTGTGGATTGGAGTGGGTATTTCTTTATATGGTGTCATATACTTTATACTACACGATATAATTATTCACCGAAGAATAAAAATTAAATTTTTAGCCAAGAATAAATATCTTAAAAGATTAATCAGAGCCCATAAAATTCATCATAAGCACCAAGAAAAAGAAGATAGTGAGGCTTTTGGTTTTTTGTATGCTTTAAAAAAATATGAACCTTAGCTATTTAACAATAATATTTGAATTGATTATCAAAATTGTATCTTTGCATTGTGAATAACGGACAATTAATACTAATTCCCAACTTATTGGGAGGTGATGACACTTCAATAATAGCCCCACAAGTGAAAGAAATAGCTTTAGCACTAAAGCATTTTATTGTGGAGTCGGAAAAAACAGCACGCCGATACTTGAAAAAATTAGACAAATCGGTTAATATAGACGAAATAGAATTTTACGTTTTGCCTCGCCCTAAAGGTAAATTTAAAACCCGAATGGATAGAAACGAAATGATTGAAATGTTAATGCACGCTTCTATGGGGGGAAAAATAGGTTTAATTTCTGATGCAGGTTGTCCAGCCATTGCTGATCCTGGTAGCTTATTGGTTGCAGAAGCACACCGTCAAGGAATTGATGTTATACCACTTCCTGGTCCTTGTTCTATTATGATGGCGTTAATGGCATCGGGAATGAGTGGACAGGCATTTACTTTTCATGGTTATTTACCCATTGATAAATACGAACGCCAGCAAGCTATTCGAAAAATTGAGGATAAAGCAAAAAGAGATTATGCTTCTCAAATTTTTATGGAAACACCGTACCGAAACCAACATCTGCTAAATGATATTTTGGCTGTTGCACACCC
This sequence comes from Chitinophagales bacterium, assembly GCA_020629595.1. GTDB lineage: Bacteria > Bacteroidota > Bacteroidia > Chitinophagales > UBA2359 > JAHDDA01. The sequence continues at coordinate 3,009 of JAHDDA010000177.1, read as the reverse complement.
CGATACCCGCTTGTGTGTTGCTACTGATATTTCACTACCAACACAATCTATTGTAACACTTTTTATAAAAGAATGGCGTACAATGAAACCTGAAATACACAAAAGACCAAGTGTTTTTATTTTAAGTAAGTAACAATAGACAATTAATTATAACTTAGAAATAGTCTATTTTTTTAATCGAATACCTTAAACATACAAATCATCAAAAGCCTCTTTTAAGTTAGGAAAAGAAAAAGTGAATCCTGTCTCTTGTATTTTTTTGCTACTTAAATTAGCACTCCAATACAAAGCTTCGGCAAATTCGCCCAACGCAATTTTTAAGGCAAATTTAGGTGCTGGTGCAGGAATAAAAGGACGATTTAAAGCCTTGTTTAGTTGTTTTGAAAAATTGTAATTACTCAATGTTTCGGGAGCATTGGCATTGTAAACACCTTTACATTTAGGGTTTTCAATTACAAATTCAATCATTCGGCATAAATCTTTTATATGTATCCACGAATAAATTTGTTTTCCATTACCAAAATAACTCCCTACACCAAACTTTGCAGGTAATTCCATTTTTTCTAAAGCTCCTTCACCTTTTTCCAACACCAAAGGAATACGCAAAATAACTCGCCTTACACCTAAAGTTTCAACTTCATCAGAAGCTCGTTCCCAATCTTCACAAAGTTGAGCCATAAAACTGGTATCGGCTTTTGCTGTTTCGGTTAAAACTGTATTACCACAATTTCCATAAATTCCCATAGCCGAAGCACTCACTAAAGTTTTAATCTGATTTTTCGGTAGATTTTTAATTTTATCTATTAATAATTTTGCACTATCAATTCGGCTAGAACGCATTATTTTTTTATACGCTGTGTTCCAACGTTTGTCTGCCACACTTGCTCCTGCTAAATGCACAATCGTATCTATTCCTTCAAAGGCATTTTCATCAATAAACTTATTGGCAATATCCCATTTAAAAGTTGGAACAATTCCATTACTTTTAGGGTTTCTGGAAAGATGATGAACTTTTATTCCTCGCTTTTTTAGCATATTTGTAAAAAACATACCAACTAAACCAGTACCTCCGCTAATCAAGATGCCTTTCATTTATTGTTTTTTGATGAATAAAGGCTATTTTTACCAAAAAGTTTTAAAATAACAATTCTATAACCAATAAATTTTTGTTACATCTTATGAAAAAATCAATTTTTACCTTTTTAATTGCTATTACAGCCTTAGGTTTTATAGGTTGTGGTAGTGAAAGTAGTAGTGGCGATTCGGCTAGTTCTAGTGGTGATAGTTCTGCTACAAAAACAACTTTTGAAGATAAGGTTGTTGTTCACAGTTTGTCAGATCCCGAAGGCTTACACCCTTCAAATGTTTCAGATGCTTCGGCTACGGAAATGAAACGCTATTTAATGCAAAAGTTATTGTACATTGACTTTAAAACCTTAGAGTTACGCCCTTGGTTAGCAGCTAAATTACCAGAGTTAAAAATTACAAAAAATGCCGATGGTACAGATGGTATGGAAATCACTTATGAACTTAGACCTGAAGCAAAATGGGACGATGGTTCGCCAGTAACAGTAGCAGACATTGAATTTAGTTTTAAATCGGTTATAAATCCTAAAACAGATGCAGCAAGCCTTCGTCCGTACTTAGATTTTATTAAAGAGTTTAAAACCTACCCCGACAATCCACAAAAATTTACATTTATTTGTAGTAAAACCAATATGATTTGGGATCACGTAACAGGAAATGACGTTTGGATTTCGCAGAAAAAAATATTAGACCCAGAAGGTTTATCAGATAAGTTTACCATTAAAGATTTTGCAACAAATGGTGCTAAAGTTGCCGAAGATGCAGATAACTTAAAGTTTGCTAAAAACTATAACGATATTAAATACCATCGTGAAAAAGGATTTGTAAACGGTTCGGGACCTTACGAATTTGATAGTTGGGTAACTAACCAACGTATTACTTTTAAGCGTAAGAAGAACTGGTGGGGCGATGCCTTAGCTGGTAAAGCAGGAATGATGTTTGATAAAGGACCAGAAACAATTGTTTTTGAAACCATTAATGATATGACTACGGCACTAACGGCTTTAAAGGCAGGTAAATTAGATGCAATGACGTCTATTCGTTCAAAAGATTGGGTTGATGATTTAACTAAGTCGGAAAAGTTCAATAAGAATTTCCAAAAATCAGAACCACCTTTCCCAATTTACACTTATATCGGAATGGACAATCGTTCTCCAAAGTTTTCGGGTAAAAAAACACGTCAGGCACTTTCTCACTTAGTAGATGCCGATGGAATTAACAAAACTTTACTATATGGTTTATCTTACCGAATTGTTGGACCAATCCCAAAATCTTCTAAAGCAGATTATAATAATGATATTGAATTATACCCTTTTGATATTGCAAAAGCAAAGCAATTATTAGCCGAAGATGGTTGGAAAGATACTGATGGGAACGGGATAGTTGATAAAATGATTAATGGTGTAAAAACAGATTTTAAAATAGAATTTGCTTACAATCAAGGAAATGATACTCGTAAAAAAGTAGGTTTAGCAATGAAAGAAGCGGCACGCCAAGCTGGTGTTGATATTACGGTTTCTAGTATGGAATGGTCAGTATTCTTGGAACGTTTAAAAAATCACCAAATTGAAATGTGGTACGGAGCTTGGGTTTTCGATACTCGTCCTAGCGATCCAAAGCAAATTTGGCATACATCTTCATACAATGGTGGTTCTAACTATACGGGTTTTGGAAACGCTGAAACAGATAAATTAATTGAAAGTATTCGTTCAGAAATGGATCCAGCAAAACGTTCTGATCTTTACAAAAAATGGCAGGAAATTTTACACGAAGAAGCTCCATACATTTTCTTATATTCTGGAAACAGAAGAAATGTTATTCATAAGCGTTTTACCAACTTAAACGAAGGTGCTCGTGACCCTGGATATTGGGGTGGTGGTTTCCAGTTAGCTCCTGGTTTTTCACACAGTAATTAGGTTTCAG
>JAHDDA010000001.1:31294-33274 GCA_020629595.1 Chitinophagales bacterium | reverse complement strand
TTATGGAATTACTCATATAAATTGTTTACCAACTAATGTTTCTGATATTTTTGAATTAATAGATAGCAGCACTTGGAATACAGTTTCTTTAAAAAATGCAATAAATGAAGCAGGTATTTGTGCAGATATGCAAACATTTGGATTTCCAATATTTACACATTTAAGTGAAAATGAAAGTAGCAATTGCTTAACAAATAATAATATCATTGATGATTTTTTTAAGGTAGTTATCCACAATGGGTTTTTAGAGATTAAAGTAAATGATAAACAAAAGTTAATAGATTACGAAATTCGCACAATTGAAGGTAAAGTGATATTAAAAGAAAAAAAGCAAGAAAATATATTGGAAATTCCCAGAGTGTCTGGTCTGTTGCTTGGGTTTGTCCGAATTGATAACCAAACAATCTCTTTCAAATTTTTAAATTAATCACTAAATTTAGCTACTAAGTACAAAAGTATTAGTTTAATTTATATGTATTTTTTTTGAAATACTAATTTAATTAACAGAGGTGTGTTGAAAACTTTTGGCTGTGAATTGTAAAATTGGAATGATATTAAATTTAATATTTGAAAATTAATTATTTGAATTAAATAAAGTATTTTCTTTTATAAACTGCAATTAATTTTTAAGTTTACTATCAAAATTTTTCTCAAGTAAATTTTTAAAATTTGAAAACGCTTGCTCAATCAATTATTTTTAGCTGTATTTTTTTTAGTGTTTTTTCTTCTTGTAACAGTGTAAAAAGTATTTATGTAAATAGAATTGAAAATACACAAAATACCATTGATGATTCATATAATTCTGTAAAGGAAATTGATGACATAATTTTACCTTATAAATATAAAATTGAAGGTAAAATGAATGAGGTAATAGGAGTGGTTGATAAAGAGTTAATTAAAGAACAGCCAGAGTCAAGTTTAGGGAATTTTAATGCAGATGCCATTCTTTATTCAGCTAGAAAACATTCAAAAGATACAGTTCACGTAGCAATATCTAATTATGGTGGAATGAGAATACCTTCAATTGCATCAGGAGATTTAAAGTTAGGAACAATATATGAATTAATGCCCTTTGATAATATGCTTGTTGTTGTAGAAATGAATGGAGAAGTATTAAAGCAATATTTAACGCATACTATATATGGTGGAGGATGGCCAATATCAAAAGGAATTTCTATAATTGCAGACACAACTAATCTTGATTTTCAATTTAAAATTAACAATGAAGAAATAGTTGATTCTTTCAATTATCGGGTGTGTACTTCCGATTATTTAGCTAATGGTGGAGATAAGTGTGATTTTATGAAAGCCCTACAATACGAGGCTTTAGGTGTTTTTTTTAGAGAAGGTCTAATTGAGTATGTTGAAAATTTAACATCTAAAAAACAAAAAGTTAATTCGTTAAAAGAACAAAGATTTCAGTATGCTAAATAGAAGAAAATTTATAGAATTATCAGGTAAGTCATTGATAGCTTCAGGCACTTTGCCTTTTGCTTTTGAGGAAGCATATTCAGCAGAATTAATCAAGCCCAAAAAATATGTTAATCATATTACCATATTACATACTAATGATCAACATAGTAGAATAGACCCTTTTCCTGTAAATGATAGAAAATATCCAAATAAGGGAGGTATTTCAAGAAGATTAAGTTTAATTAATAAAGTTAGAAAAGAAAATCCGAATACTTTATTATTAGATGCAGGAGACATTTTGCAAGGCACTCCGTATTTTAACTTTTATAATGGAGAATTGGAATTTAAACTTATGGATGAGTTAGGATATGCCTGTTCAACAATTGGTAATCATGATTTTGATGCAGGCATTGAAAGATTAGACGAATTGATAAGTAATTCAAAGTTTGAAATGTTAAATTGTAATTATGACTTTTCAGACACAATACTTAATAAAAAAATTAAACCCTATAAAATATTTAATTTAGATGAAGTTAAAATTGGTGTACTTGGAGTAGGAGTAGAGCT
>JAHDDA010000001.1:23687-31194 GCA_020629595.1 Chitinophagales bacterium | reverse complement strand
CAGGTAGGTTGGGCTGGCTTAATATTGGGTAAAATTGACATATATTTCACCGAATCAAGGAAACAAAGACGAATTTTATCGGATACAATAGAAATTTTTTAAAAAAAATAATTTTGATTTTGTTTTACGAAATATTTTTAAGAACTTTATATTTGCATTAATTACTTAAAGTGAATACTTAAAAAACTAACGCTCAATGATACACCTCCACGTAGATGAAATTTGGAAACAATGTTTAGCTATTATCAAGGATAATATCAGCGAGCAAAGTTATCAAACGTGGTTTATTCCTATTAAACCAATAAAACTTGAAAATTTTAAACTAACCATACAAGTCCCTAGTGCTTATTTTTATGAGTGGTTGGAACAGAACTATGTTGATTTACTTAGTAAAACAATCAAAAGAGTTATAAACCCTGAAGCTCAGCTTGAATACAGAATTATTGTACAAGGTAGTGATACTGGTAAGCCAAACAACAACCAAATTCCTACACCTCCAACTATTATAAATAAAGATGGAAAACCGTCTTTAAGTCCAAATCAAAACCCAGAACAGAATAAAATACAAGACGATTTAAAAAATTCTAATCCATACGAAAGTGGGGGCAATTATTTTAATTCCAAAGAATCTAAAAAACAAGAAGAACAACCTGAAAGTGAAAACAAGTCTGGCTTTTTCCCTAATCAGGTTAAAAATCCGTTTGTAATAGCTGCTTTAAGTAATAATTTTGATGATGTTTCACAGTTAAATAAAAATTATACTTTCCACAACTTTGTTCAAGGAAGCTGTAATCAACTAGCTTGCTCAGCAAGTTATGCAATTGCCAATAAACCAGCAGATACGGCTTTTAATCCATTGTTTTTATATGGAGGTGTTGGTTTGGGAAAAACACACTTAGCGCATGCCTTAGGAAATCACATTAAATCTGCCTTTCCGAAGAAAAAAGTGCTATATGTTTCATCTGAAAAATTTACAAATCAATTTATAAATGCTTTAAGAGGGGGAACAATAGAAGATTTTACCTTCTTTTACCAGCAAATTGAAGTCTTAATTGTAGATGATATTCAATTTTTATCTAATAAAGACAAAACTCAAGATATATTCTTCCATATTTTCAATCACTTACACCAAACAAATAAGCAAATTGTTTTAACAAGTGATAGAGCTCCTAAGGAGTTGAAAGGAATTGAAGATAGGCTGTTATCTAGATTCAAATGGGGGTTAAGTGCCGATTTAAAACGTCCTGACTACGAAACTAGAGTAGCTATTTTACAAACTAAAATGGAAAACGAGGATGTAAGCCTGCCTCGTGATGTTATTGATTACTTTGCACATCATATTGATACTAATATTCGAGAGCTTGAAGGTGCTTTAGTACAATTAATTGCTAGAGAAAAGCTTACCAATACACCAATTGATTTAGAAGTTTCTAAAGAAATTGTTCGATCAATAGTAGATAAAGTGAAGCACGAAGGCATCACACTTCAGTCAATTATTAAAACTTGTTGCGAATATTTTAATGTTAATCGTGATGAAGTTTTAGGGAAATCTAGAAAAAGAGAGGTAACAACTCCTCGACAAATTGCCATGTATTTTGCTAAAAAATTCACAAAGTTACCATTAACTAAAATTGGAGAGGCATTTGGTGGTCGTGATCACAGTACAGTAATTCATTCATGTAATGTTGTTAACGACTTAATGGATACAGAGGAAGATTACAAATACCAAATAGAAGAGATTGAAAAATTATTAAACAGACATAGATAGTATTTTTTGTAAATAAAATTTAAAGCGTTGCAGTTTGTAACGCTTTTTTTGTGTCTTTTATTTAAAATTAGTTTAACACATTATCCCAATTTCCCTCAATTGTTTTTTTACTTAACTCAAAGTTTAATAAGTCTAAAAAATGTGTTCTATTAATTTCTATCGCCCCTAAACTTTCTAAGTGGTTAGTGTGAACTTGGCAATCGATTAAACCAAAATTTAATGTTTGTAACTTGTTTACCAAGTTGATAAATCCAAATTTTGAAGCATTACTAACTTTTGTAAACATAGATTCACCAAAAAATACACCACCTAAAGATATTCCATACAAGCCTCCAACAATTTCGTTATTCTGCCAAACTTCAACAGAATGAGCAAATCCTAATTTATGAAGATTCAAATAAGCATTAATCATTTGTTCATTTAACCAAGCCCACACATCATTTTGTTTAGGGCGTTTTTTAGCACAAGATCGTATTACAAATTCAAAGTTTTTATCGTAGCTAACCTTAAATTTTTGTGAACGAATTATTTGTTTCATCGATTTTGAAACCTTAATATCTTCGGGAAATAAAACCATTCTTGGGTTTGGAGACCACCAAATTATTGGATCATTGTCTGAAAACCAAGGGAATATGCCATTTTGGTAAGCATTTAATATTCTTGCAGGCGTTAAATCGCCACCAACGGCAATAATCCCATCTGGGTTGGCAAATTCTGGATTAGGAAAAATATTTTCTTTCGGAAGTCTGTAAATTGGCATATAAAAAATATAGGGCTTTCTGCTAATATTTTTGTGTTAATGCTTACTCAATAGTTACATTTAAACCTCTATCAACCAAAGTATCTTTCATAGGTTTTAGGGTGTTCATATCACCTTCTTTTACAGTACATTTTCCTTTAAAATGAACTATAAGCGAGCATTGTTCGGCTTGTTCTGGTGAGTGTCTGCATATTTTAACCAAACAATCAATTACCCAATCAAATGTATTGTGTTCATCATTATGAAGAATTAGTTGGTTAGAGTTTTTTTCAATAGCATCTAATAACTCCTCAAGTTTCTTATCAACCTTTTCAATTGTTTTTGGCATAACTCAAAATTAATACATTGCTCAGGATTTTTGTGAGCAAACGCTTACTAAATTGCAATTTTAAAACAATATTTAATGATGTATTGTTTTTTGTGGATAATTCTTTGTGAAAAAATAAGGCATTTATTCTTTAAATTCATTTTTTTGTAAATTCCCTATTTATTGAGTTTAAATAAGCCATTTTATAGATTTTTTTACTTATGAGTGAAATTAATAATACTTCAGACAATCAAAATAAGAGCAATTTAGCCATTAATGAAATGTTCGATGATTGGTTTTTAGATTATGCTTCTTATGTAATTCTTGAAAGAGCTGTTCCCTACATTGAAGATGGTTTGAAACCTGTACAGCGAAGAATTTTGCACGCAATGAAACAAATGGATGATGGGAGGTTTCATAAAGTTGCCAACGTTATAGGGCAAACAATGCAATATCACCCTCATGGCGATGCTTCTATTGGAGATGCATTGGTAAAACTTGGGCAAAAAGACTTACTTATTGATTGTCAGGGAAATTGGGGCGACTCTAGAACAGGAGACAGTGCGGCGGCAGCTCGTTATATTGAAGCAAGATTAACAAAATTTGCCTTAGAAGTTGCCTTTAAAAATGAAATTACAGAATGGCAGTTATCCTACGATGGTAGAAAAAAAGAACCAGTTTCTTTGCCAGTAAAGTTTCCCCTTTTATTGTTTCAAGGAGTAGAAGGAATTGCCGTTGGTTTGGCAACTAAAATAATGCCTCACAACTTTGTTGAATTATTAGAGGCTTCAATTTCTATTTTAAAAGGAGAAGAATTTGAATTATACCCCGATTTTCCAACAGGTGGCGTTGCCGATTTTTCAAATTATAACGATGGCTTGAAAGGTGGTAAAATAAAAGTTCGTTGCAATATTGAAGAAGTTGATAAAAAAACACTTTCAATTAGAGATTTACCTTATGGCGTAACTACGGGAAATTTAATTGATTCAATTGTAAAAGCCAATGATAGAAATAAAATTAAAATTAAAAAAATAGTTGATAATACAGCTGAAAATATAGAAATTTTAATTGATTTACCTTCTGGAATTTCTCCTCGTCAAACAATTGATGCACTCTACGCTTTTACCGATTGTGAAACATCTATTTCGCCAAATGCTTGTGTAATTATAAAGGAAAAACCACAGTTTATTGGTGTAAGCGAAATGCTTAAAATAAACACTAAAAATACAAAGCAACTTTTAAAATTAGAACTTGAATATAAATTAGCTCAATTAGAAGATAAATGGCATATGTCTTCTTTAGAGAAAATTTTTATTGAAAATAGAATTTATAGAGATATTGAAGAATGTGAAACTTGGGAATCAGTAATTGAAACAATAGATAAAGGTTTAGAGCCATTCAAGCCTTTACTAATGCGTGATGTTACCCGAGAGGATATAATTAAACTTACCGAAATTAAGATAAAACGTATTTCTAAGTACGATGCTTTTAAAGCTGATGAAGCCATTAAGCAGCTTGAAAATGATATGAAAGAAATAAAGCGTAATCTTAGAAAATTAACGGAGTTTACCATTGATTATTTCCAGAAACTTATAGACAAATATGGTAAAGGAAGGGAACGTAAAACACGTATTCATAATAATTTAACTACTATTCAGGCAACACAAGTTGTTATTAACAATTGTAAACTATACGCAAACCGTAAAGATGGATTTATTGGCTTTGGACTTAAAAAAGATGAATTTATAACTGACTGTTCGGATATAGACGATATTATCGTTTTCAAAAAAGATGGAACAATGAGTGTGCATAGAATTGGAGATAAAATCTATGTAGGAAAAAATATAATTCATATTGCAGTTTGGAAAAAAGGAGACCGAAGAACTACTTATAACTTAGCCTATTCTGATCCTGATGTTGGGAAATCTTTTGTAAAGCGTTTTAATGTAAAATCAATTACACGTGATAAGGAATACGATTTAACAAAGGGTGCAAAAAAAGGGAAGTTATTGTATTTCTCTGCAAATCCAAATGGAGAAGCAGAAATTATTAGTGTACAGCTAACACCTGGTTGTAGTGCAAGAAACAAAGAATTTCCGTTTGATTTTAGCTCAATAGCCATAAAAGGTAGAGATTCAAAAGGAAATGTGTTGACAAAGTGGCCCATTAGAAAAATTACCAAAAAATCTGATGGTGTTTCAACTTTAGGTGCAAGAAAAGTTTGGATTGATGTGGTAAGCGGGCGATTAAGCAATACGGAAACTAAAAATTACCTTGGAGAATTTAACTCTGGCGATTTAATTTTTGCTGTTTACAACAACGGAAGCTATGAGTTAACAAATTACGATTTATCGAATAGGTTTGATATGGAAAATGTGTATTCGATAGAAAAATTTAATCCAGAAACAATTTATAGTTGCGTATATTATCATAGCGAAAGAAAAAGTTTTTATGTAAAGCGATTTAAAATTGAAACCAACACTCTAGAAACAAAGTTTTTCTTTATTCCAGAAGATAAAAATTCAAAGCTAGGAATGTTTAGTTCTCGTAAAAATCCAATTGTAGAGTTTAATTATATAAAAGGGCGACAAAAAGAACAATTAGTTGATTCTATTGAGGTTGAAAGTTTTATTGAGGTAAAAGGTTGGCGTTCATTGGGTAATAAATTAAGCATATATCCTGTAAATGCCATTAGGGTTTTACCAGAAAAACAGGAATAAATAATATTTTGGGTTTCATCTATTAATTTTGGTTTGTTCATTTTGTAAAACCCAATTTTGATGAAAAAACTACTGTTTGTTATATTTTTTGTATGGTGTAGCTTTCAAATATCAGCACAAGTTATTTATATAAATACCACAAATGATAATTTATATGTATTAAACTTAGATGATTGTAGTTATCAGTTTTTAGTTGGTATTCAAAACGAAACCTACGATATTTCATTTCATCCAAACGGAAATTTATATGGTATAGCAGGAAATGGAAACTTATTTTTAATTGATATTACAAGCGGAGCAACAAGTTTTATTCACGATTTTGATGGGCAAACTTTCAACTCATTAACCGTAGCTGGTAGTGGGTTAATTTATGCTACTGGCGACCAAGGCGAACTTTGGACTTATGATATAGATTCAGATATAGAAAATTATTTAGGAGATTTTGGTTTTCAAGCAACAGGAGATTTAACTTTTTTTGGCGGTAATTTGTATGCAGCAGTTACACAAGATAGAATTGTTCAAATAGAGCTTAATGATATTGATAATAGCTTTGTGGTAATAAACGAAAGTGTTCCAGGAAATATATTTGGAATAGTATCTTATGCCGAAAATTGCGAAGATGTTAATACTTACGCTATTTCAAACAATAGTTCAGACATTTATTTAATAGATTTTGATAATGCCTCTTTGAACTTTATTTGTGAATTGAATATTGAAGTTGGTGGAGGTGCAAGCACTTTCGAGTTTTTTGCTTCTTCTCCCATAATTTTGGAAAATATTTCTAGCATTAATGCCTCTTGTGGTAATAATGATGGAAGTATTACTGTTGATGTATCAGGTGGAAACGGGCAAATTTCTTATTCTGTGGATGGAGTGAATTTTCAGAATTCAAATGTATTTAATAATTTAGTAGGGCAAGAATATACGGTTTCTATTACCGATGATGTAGGCTGTATTATAACAGAAGAATTGGATATTTCAAGTGCAAATTCACCCAATATTAATGCAGTAATTACAAACGCTTCTTGTGGTTTAAATAATGGAGCTTTTACCATAAATGCTACGGGTGGAACTGGAGAAATTTTGATTTCGGTTAATGGTAGTGGTTTTAGTGAAGGTAATGGATTGACAGATATTGCACCTGGAATCTATTTTGTTTCAGTTCAAGATGAAAATGGATGTACAGATAATGAATCAATAGAAGTTTTAGCTCAAGATGCTCCAATAATTGATGATGTTATTGTTGATGATGAAACTTGCGAACAAGCCAACGGTTCAATAAATATTTTGGCAAGCGGAGGAACTGGAAACTTATCTTACTCAATTAATGGTATAGATTTTCAAAATAATTCTAATTTTTTAAATTTAACTGAAGGCAATTATACTGTTTTTATACAAGATGAAAATAACTGTTTAGTTACTGAAAATACAAGTATTCAACTTGTACCAAAACCCAATTTAAGCCTTGTTCAGCAACAAAACACAAGTTGTAATTTGGCAAACGGTGTTATTGAAGTATCGGCTAGTTCAGGAACACCTTCCTATCAGTATTCAATTGATGGTGTAAATTTTCAACCAACAGGTTTATTTGAAGATTTAAGCACAGATAATTATACAATTTTAGTTATTGATGGTGAAAATTGTAGTGAAACAATAATGGTAAATATAGAAAGTTCAAATGCCGCCACCATATTAAATACCGAAACAGAAAACACAAGCTGTGGTTTAGATAATGGCTCAATTACTATAAATTCATCCATAATAAATAATGTTCAATATTCAATAGATGGCGTAAACTTTCAATCAAACAATAGTTTTATAAATTTAAGTGCTGGAACTTACAATGTTTTTATTAAAGACGAGAATGATTGTGAAGATGAAGAAACGGTTATTATTCAAACAAGCACTGCACCAACAATAAATTCAATAGAAATAGAAAATACAAGTTGTGG
>JAHDDA010000001.1:0-23587 GCA_020629595.1 Chitinophagales bacterium | reverse complement strand
TCAACAAGTGGAGCAACTGGAGTTTTTCAATTAAGTGTAAATAATGAAATTGTTGAAAGTGAAGATGTTTTCCAAAATTTAGGAGAAGGAAATTATCAATTAAGTGCAACAGATGAATTGGGTTGCCAGATAGATTCTTTATTTACAATTGAAATAGGCGAGTGTCCTTTAATAATTCCTACAGCTTTTTCTCCTAATGGCGACTTAGTAAATGACTATTTTACGCTGAATACACCAAGCAATTCTTTCGCTATTTTAGAAGAAATAAACATTTATAATCGTTGGGGAATTTTAATTGTTGAAGAAAAAAATATTTCCTTAAACTCATTTACTTGGGATGGAACGCAAAATGGCAACAAAATGGAAGTGGGCGTTTATGTTTATTACGCTTTAGTTCGTTTTTCAAATGGGAAAACAGATTTATTTAAAGGAAATATTAGTTTGATAAGGTAAGTTTACTAAAAACTACTCAATACCTTAACTAAAGCATCGGCTTTAAGTAAACATTCATCATATTCTTTTTCTGCAAGGCTATCAATTGTTATAGCACTTCCAATTTGAATAGAAAGATATTTTTTTTCTGCATTATATACAATGGTTCTTATTACTACATTAAAATCAAAATCGTTTTCAGGTGTAATGTAACCTATTGATCCAGAGTAAATTCCACGTTTAGTATCTTCAAATTGTTCAATTAGCTGCATTGCCGAAATTTTGGGTGCTCCTGTCATTGAACCCATTGGGAAGCTGTTTTTTAAACATTCAGAAAGTGGTGTTTCTTTATCAATTTTACCTGAAATGGTAGAAATCATTTGGTGAACCGTATCGAAACTATAAATTTTACAAAGTTCATCAACATTTACTGTCCCTAATTTGCAAAATCTATGAAAATCGTTTCGTACCAAATCAACAATCATAATATTTTCAGCCCTCTCTTTTAAGTTGTTTTCAAGCTCAAGGGCAATTTTTGTATCTAAATTTGCTAAAGTGTGCCTTTTTGCTGTTCCTTTTATTGGTTGAGAAATTAATTGCTCATTTGTTTTTTGAATATATCTTTCTGGACTTGCTGAAATAATAAAAGTATTATTAGTTTTTACAAAAGATGAAAAAGGAGCATTGGCTTTTTCGTTCAAATCTAAAAATACATTTATTGGAGAAATTTGGGCATTTTCGGCATAAAACTCAATACAATAATTCATTTCATAAACTACGCCCTGTCTTATTTCTTCTTGAATTTTATTTACTGTTTCTAAGTATTTTTCTTTTGGTGTTCGTTGTTTTAAATCTAAAGATTTAGCTCTATTTGCTAAAGGTATTTTTTGTTCTAATATTTTATTCCAAATAGAAGAAACATCATTTTCTAAACTATGAATACTTAGTAAGTTATTTGAAATTGTAAAAACGTATTGTGGATTTATAAAACTTAAAACAGGAAAATGAATATTATCTAAATTATTAGAACTTAAATCTTCAAATTCATTTTTTAAATCATAGGTAATTATACCAAAAAGCCAATCGTTTATTTTTTCAAATGTTTTAAGTTCAGAAAAGTAATCAAGGTTTGAATTGGTTTTGTTAATTATTCCGCAAGAAAGAATTAAATCAAATCTTTTGAAATGATCTAAGTCGCTATTATTTGAATCTAAAAAGTAAATATCTTCAAAGGTGTTGTTTGCCCAAAAAAGTAATTGCTTTTTAAAATATTCAATATTTGAAATAGAAAAAGATTGAATGTTTCTTTTTATCATTTACTTACAATAATTGAATACAAAATAAATAGTAAAATTAACGAACGCAAACTCCAACCAATAGTTCTAAGCCAATTAGTTGAAATAAGTTTTTGGTATTGAATTTCGTTAAATCCATTTGCCAAAGCATTGTGTGCAGGAACTTGAAGTGTAAAAGTTGAAATCCAAATAATTATAACAATACCCAAAGCAAATTGAAGAGATATTTGATAGCTTGGAAGTTGATATGCCAAATAAAACGAACTAACTAATTCTATAAACATTAATGGCAAAACTATGTACGAAATTGATTGCGTATGAAACTGATGAAAAGCAGTAAAATTTGAATCACCAATATACTTAAAAGCAGGGTAGTGCACTAATTGAATAAGCCAAATTAAGCCAGTCATTAATAAACAACTTGCTAAATTAATTACAAATAGTAAAGGCATTTTTTATTTTAAAACAATTAAAAATACTAAATAGTTTACTCAGGTTTAATGACCAAAGAACCTGTGTTAGTATCCTGACCAATAAAAGTCACCATAAGTTAATTGGTTGTTACAATTAAGGCACTAAATTTTCACAGATAAATCCCAAATAACGGCTTCAGCAATTAAGCGTCCCGAACGCATAGCTCCATTTATTGAAGGATCGTGGGTATAATCGCCACACTTAAAAATTTTATTGCCAATTGGTTTTATATCTTTAACTTCAGGATATGAGATTGTTTCAAATTTAGGTAAGGCATTTTCAATATTATAAGTTCTTAAGTGTAGCCAATCTTCAACATCTGCACCAAACCAAACTTTTAACTCAGAACGTACTGCCATAACTAATTCTAAATCACTAAGTTGTGTGGGCTTAATTACCGAAACGGATATTAAATGCTTATTTTTTGGAGCATAGGCTCTATGTACATTTGATGGAATACAAACATTATTTACCAATCCAGAAACGTTTCCGTTCAAATAAAGCGAAGCCGTTTTAAAAGGAGCTTTTTCTGTAGAAAAATAAATACATTTTACGGTTTGTGTTTCAATTTTATTATTACAAGGATAAATTTTATTGGCATCAACCGAGTTTGTGGCTATTACAATAGCTTTAGTTTTTATTGAAGAACCATCTGCAAGCATTACATTATTAGGTTCAATATTTATAACTTTTGTATTTAGCTTAATTTTTTCTTTAGGAATTTGTTTTGCCAGTTGATTAGGAATTTCTTGAATACCTTTTTCGGGCAAGGAAGCGTAACCTTGTGAAAACATTTTAAAAACAAACTCCATAAATCTACTAGAAACTTTGAGTTCACTATCTAAAAAAACGCCACCTAAAAATGGTTTTAAAAAAGACTGAATAAATTTATCGGTAAAGTTCCATTCTTTCAAATAATCAATAGTTGCTTGTTCTTTTTCATTAAAAAGCTCTTTTACCGAAAATCTTCTATGTCTATTACGTAAAGCAATAATTTTAACCATATCTGACATTGCTGTAAAAGGGTTTCTAAAATTTCTAACAGCAGTTATAGGCTTTCTAAATGGATCACTTAGTTTATAAGTTTTATAACCATATTGAACAATAGCTCCAGGGTCGAAAGATTTGAGTTTCAAAGCAGAATAATCTAAAGCATTTTGTGCTTCTGGATATGAGGTAAGTAATACTTGAAACCCTCTATCTAATTGATATTCCTTAATGTAGTCTGTTTTCATTCTTCCACCAACACTGCTACTAGCGTCAATTAATAAAAAATCAATACCTTCATTTAAAAATTTTTTAGCCGCCGACAATCCTGCTAAGCCAGCCCCAATTATTATAACATCATATTCATTTTTGGTACTATTCCCTGAAAACATTACTTTCTTTATTTTTGCATTACAATATTAATAGAACTTGTTGAAACTTTAGTTCCTCTACTATTAATTTTATGCAAACTAAAATTTACTTTCTTAAAAATCTTTAATCAATACTTGTATTACAAATTATTATAAATGAAATTTATTTTTTCTGTATTGACCATTTTATTTATTTCGGGCATCAATGTTTGGGCAAATTCAGAAGATACCTTGTTTGTTAATTTAGGTTTTTTTGATGTTGAAAGTCAAAAAATTAATGTGAAGATTGTACCTAAGTTTTCAGACTATGATAAAGCAGCTACACTTTTTTTCAAAAATATTAAAGGTTCAGAAAAACTTAAATTTGATAATGTTAATATTAAATGTAGTTCAAAAATTTCTAGAGAAGCAAGTAAATCTTGGTGGATCAAAAATTTTAATGATTTTGAAGAATTAAGTTTTAATTTAGATGTTTCCGATTCTTTTAGTGAGTTTTCCCAATCATACTCCTTGGTTAAGTTAGATATAGATAAATTTTATTTTTTACAATTATTAACTGTAGTTCCGCAAGTTTATACAGATAGAAATTATGTAGTTGCACTTAAATTAGATTATAATGAACATTTAGTTTGTCCTATGGCAAATGAAGAGAAAGAAATTTTCTATCAAAATCAATTTTTAGCTGAAAATGAATCTATAATTATTGGAGACTTTCAAAAACAGCAAATTAAAGTAAATAGTGGTCAGGTAGTTGATTTGTTATATTATACTGATTATGAGTTAATTAAGTTGGGTTATTTGTGTGATATTTTAAGCCCGTTAATGAATGAATTAAACAACTTTTTAAATCCTATAGAAGCACAATCTAATGAGCTTTTTCTGTGTATTTTTAAAAATGCCAATAATATTAATCACAGCTTTTGGGGTGGATTGGCAACCAAAAATTATTCATTAATTACACTGCCTGCCATTCGTTCTAAACAAAATTTTAAAAAGCATTTTGTTAAAACAATTGTTCACGAATATTTACATAGTCTAACTCCTTTTAGTTTATCAACCAACAAAACTTTTAGGTCTGTTAATAAAAATGAGAATTATTCGAAACATTTGTGGCTCTATGAGGGCGTAACAGAATACTTAACTTGGCAATTTTTATTACAAAATAATTATATTTCGGAGTTGAAATTTTATGACGAGTTTGGAAAAAAATTGGTTGAAGGTAATAAATACAAGGCAAGTTTAAGTTCTATAAGCGAACATATTCACATAAATAAGAATAGTGAAAAATCCTCAATATTTTATAACAGAGGTGCTTTTTTAGCTTTTATGCTAGATATTTTAATTAATGAAAAAACAGAAGGAGAAAAAGACTTATTGAACGTATTAAAAGAAATGAGTTTACAAAATAAGGTATTTGATGATATGAGCTTTTTTTCTTCTTTTGAAAAATTTGCACACCCTACAATTGGCACTTATTTAAGAAAAGTAGTAGATGAAAACCAGCTAAGTAAACCTAATGAAATTTTGAATAAGATTGGCTTGAAATACGCAGATGTTTCAGAAGAATATGTTTACACTTATGGGCGTTTTCAAATTCAACAACGCTATAAAAAGCCTTACTATATAATTAAAAATGCTTATCCAAATGTACTTGGTTTAAAAAATGGGGATGCTATAAAATCAATAAATGGTGTAGAATTAAATCTGAGAAATGGCAATGAGCTATTAAAGCTAGTAAAACATCCAATATCAGCTGAAATTATTAGTATTTCATTTCTAAGAGACGGTGGGGAGTTGTTAAATACTTCAGCCTCAGCGAAGCGTGTTTTGTTTCCATTTTATAATGTGATTAGACCAAAAGAAAAGGCTAATAGTAAATCAATTATTCTAAGAAATAAAGTTTTAAAACAACCTTAAAATGAAATTTAAACATTAAAGGTTATCACGATTTTTTTCGTAAGGACGTATTGCAATACGTCCCTACACATAAACGACAGATGAAATGTACCATAAAAATCGTGATAAAGTCTATTGGGCTTCAAGAAATTTCAACGAAAATTGAAGAAGCACCTAAATTTTTTACTTTTATTCCCTAATTTGAGCATAAATTTTAAACTATGCTCGCAACACTTGATTGGATAATAATAATTTTGTTTACAACTCTAATTTTAGGGGTTGGTATATCTTACACAAATTCCGCTGGAAAATCTTTAACCGATTATTTTTTAGGTGGTAGAAAGTTACCTTGGTACATTGCTGGTGTTTCTATGGTGGCAACAACATTTGCCGCCGATACGCCTCTTGCAGTTACAGAATTAGTTGCAAAAAATGGAATTTCTGGAAATTGGTTGTGGTGGAATATGTTAGCTGGAGGCTTATTAACCACTTTTTTCTTTGCCCATTTGTGGCGTAGAGCCAATATTTTAACTGAAGCAGAGTTTATTGAACTTCGATATTCTGGTTTTCCAGCTGCATTTTTACGAGGGTTTAGGGCTATTTATTTGGGCTTAATTATGAATGCACTAGTTATTGGGTGGGTTAATTTAGCACTAATGTCTTTATTAGAAGGTTTTTTTGCAATTCCTGCTAACGAAACCATTTACTATTGTGCAGGAGCAATGAGTATAGTTGCAGTATATGCATCTTTATCTGGTTTAAAGGGGGTTGCTATTACCGATGCTATTCAGTTTACTATTGCTATGTTTGGCTGTATTGTTTTGGCATATTTTGTGGTATCATCACCTGAAATTGGTGGACTTTCCGAATTGGTAAATAAAACACCTGACTGGTCAAGGTCATTTTTTCCAAGTATAGGTGGCGTAAGTGAAGCTGGTGAAGTTTTAGCTATAGGAACAGGTACATTTTTGGCTTTTGCTGGTTTTAGCTGGTGGTCTAGCTGGTATCCTGGAGCAGAACCTGGTGGTGGTGGATATATTGCCCAACGAATGATGAGTGCCAAAACTGAAAAAGACGCTGTTTATGCAACTTTGTTTTTTCAAGTAGCACATTATTGTATTCGTCCTTGGCCCTGGATTATTGTTGCTTTGTGTGCTATGGTTATATATCCCAATTTAGAAGATCCAAAGTTGGGTTTTGTGTATGCAATGCGAGATTATTTACCAGCAGGCTTTAAAGGTTTGTTATTGGTGGCATTTTTTGGAGCATATATGAGTACCATTTCTACGCAGTTAAATTGGGGAAGTAGTTATTTAGTCAATGATTTTTATAAGCGTTTTTTAAGTAAGAGCAATGAAAATGAAAGTGATAAAAAATATGTAATTGTTGGTAGAGTTTGTACGTTTATTTTAATGCTTTTTGGTTTGTTTGCCACTACCAAAATGGATTCTATATCAGCAGTATGGCAGTTTATTTTAGAATGTAGTGCTGGTTTAGGATTGGTTTTAATTTTACGTTGGTACTGGTGGCGAATAAATGCTTGGAGTGAAATTAGTGCTACTATTGGAGCTTTTGCTGTATATGGTATTTGTAAATTTTTAGGATTTTACGTGCCTTATTTCAAGGATATAATGGTATTTCCAAATACATTTTTTATTGTAATTTTTGTTACTACATTAATTTGGTTGGTAGTTACCTACCTAACGCAACCAACAGAACATAATCATTTACAAGCGTTTTACGAAAGAATAAAACCTCAAGGAAATTGGCATCCACAGGCACAAATTTCAAACACAAAACCAAACAATGAACAATTATTTTACGCTTTAATTTGTTGGCTATTGGCAATAGTTTTAGTTTATTCAATGTTGTTTATTATTGGATATATTTTATTTGCTAACTGGCAAAGTGTAATGTATTGTGGAATAGCAATTTTAATTGCTTCAATTGGTTTAAGAGTTTATTTGCCAAAGTCGGGGATAGTGTAGTTTCCTTTTTAATTTTAATCAAAGTATGAAGATTATATTTTACAGTAAGGTTTTTGTTAATATAATAATTAGTGTTTTAATAGCAGGCAATCTAAATGCTCAAAGCACCAATATTCCTTTACAAAACGAACAATACCATTTATTAGATAGGTTTGAAGTTCTGTATGAACAAATAAGAGAATATGAGTCAAGTTTGTTAGCTGATGGTACTCTTTATACTGAAAAGATACGTAATTTCCAGCCCATACATTCAAGTTTTAAACCATATTTTAGAGATGAAGCCATTAATAAAATTGTGAAGGCTACATTATATAATGATAGAAAACAAACAGGCTTTAAGCAGAAAAATATTGAATTATTATATAAACTAAATCAAGAAGTTTTTAAGGAGAGTGAGAGTGCCAAATCAAAAAAGCCAATATTTAAAAAGTTATATAAATATCCTGCTGATTTTTATACGTTGAAAACCAATGATTTATGGTTTAAGGTAAACCCAGTAATCTATTTTTCTTATTTAAACGAAACCAATAATACCGAAAATTTATTTGTAAACACTCGTGGTATAGAATTACGTGGAGCAATTGCCGATAAAATAGGCTTTTATGCTTTAGTTTCTGAAAATCAGGAACGTTACCCTAGTTTTTTGAGCAATCAAATTAGGGGAATTGCCTTAAATGAGCAAATTGCCCAAACAAATTTGCCAGCTGTTCCACACGTTGGTTATTACAGAGCTTTTAAGCAAACTGGTGTTGATTATTTTACTAGCGAAGGCTATGTAAGTTTTCCTATTATCAAGCAAGTACAAGTTCAATTTGGGCACGGAAAACATTTTATTGGTAACGGTTATCGTTCTTTAATTTTATCAAATAACTCAGCTAATGCTTTGTATTTACGCACACAAGCCAAAGTTTGGAAAATTCAATACACACACTTGTTTAAACAGTTGGTAAATCAGTTTGAAATTAATGCAGATGCTTATAGAGAACCGAAATATTTAGCACTTCACCATTTTAGTTTTAATATTAGAGAAAATTTAAACTTTAGTTTGTTTGAAACCGTAATTTTTGGTAGAGATAATGGTTTTGATTTGAATTATATAAATCCATTTATTTTTTACCGAGCCATAGAACGTGATTTGGGAAGCCCCGATAATGTGATGGTTGGTATAGAAGCTAAATGGAATTTTGCCAAGCATTTTTCGCTTTATTCGCAATTTGTTTTAGATGAGTGGCATTTTGCAGGTATTCAAGAAATGAATGGAGATTGGCGAAATAAATTTGCCTTTCAATTGGGAGCAAAATATTATGATATTGCCAACATTTCTACTTTAGATTTTCAAATAGAATACAATATGGTACGTCCGTTTATGTATAGCCATAATTCAGACGGGAATATAAACGCACCCAATTCACCAACGGCTGCTTTTGTGCATTATAATCAAGCATTGGCACATCCACTAGGGGCAAATTTTCACGAAATAATGACTTCAATCCGTTTTCAGCCACACGCACAAATAATTCTACAAAATAAATTACAGTATTTTATAAAAGGGCATAATGAAATTGCCGATGATGGAATGGTTATTAATTATGGTGGCGATATTTTTAGAAATTATGTGGATTATGTTCAATTAACTGGTAATGAAATAGGGCAGGGCATAGAGCAAAAAGTTTTGCATAATGAGTTTTTATTAACTTGGCTTTTTAGACCAAATTTGTATTTCGATTTTACGCTTAATTATAGAACACAAAACATTTTAGATAATTCAGAATCTAACCTTTTTATAGGTTTAAATACAAGGTGGAATATTGGGAGGAAGGAATTTTTCTATTAAAATGGAATAGAAAAATTTTTAATTTCACTTTTCCCTAATACTCATTATTATTTCTTTTTATAAGCTAAACCTTACTGGTACATTATAGGTTACTTTTACTGGTATGCCATCTTGGTGACCTGGAATCCAATTTGGCATATTTTTAACTACTCTAAGTGCTTCTTTATCAAGTAAAGGATCAACACCTTTAACAACTTTAGTGTGAGATATTGATCCATCTTCATTTACTAAAAATTGAATAATTACACGTCCTGAAATTCCTGCTTTTTTTGCTTCAATTGGGTATTTTATATTTTGTGTAAGGTAGTTTAATAATTCTACTTGTCCACCATTGAACTCTGGCATCTCTTCAAAGGGATAATATTCTTGAACTACACCAAGAGAATCCCAAACTTTACCCTTTTTTAATTTACCTTTCTTGTAAAAATCTTCTCTTTTTAATTGACCGTTACTCCAATAGGTTTTAAGTTCGCCATGAAACTGGTTTTCCTTATAATTTATTATTCTCTTCAAAACCCCATCTTTATACCAACTTAAACTTTCTCCATTTAATTTCCCTGTCTTGTAAGTAGATTTTTGTCTAATTTGTCCATCTTTATAAAAATACTCAAATATTCCTTCTTTTGTTTTTCTTGTTTTAGTTACATAGCTTCCTCTCATTTGCAATTGACCATTTATGTAATAGTCATTGGCTGTATAAAGGTTATTTTCTTTATACATTTTACCAAAATAAGTAGCTTTTTCTGCTTCTTCTATTTCTTCCCATTTATCATTATAAAAAGTAAAAAGCGTATCTGTTTGTGCGTTTGTATTTAAATAAGTAAAAATAAATACTGTAAAAAATAGGATATATTTCATAAGGTTAAATCTTGTATATAATTACTCAAATGCCATCTTTACTACATCATCAAATGTTTCAACGTAGTGAAAGGTTAAACCTTCTAAATATGATTCATTTATTTCAACCACATCTTTTTTATTAATACTACAAAGTACAATTTCTTTAATGCCAGAACGCTTTGCTGCTAGTATTTTTTCTTTAATGCCTCCAACTGGTAAAACTGTTCCACGTAAGGTAATTTCACCAGTCATTGCTAGATGTGATTTTACTGTTTTTTGGGTAAATGCAGAAACCAAAGCAGTAAGCATTGTTATTCCTGCCGAAGGACCATCTTTAGGAATAGCTCCTTCAGGAACATGAATATGAATATTTGTTTTTTCAAATACTTCTTCATCAATGCCTAATATTTCGGCTTTTGACTTTATTAAACTAAGTGCTGTTGATGCAGATTCTTTCATTACATCACCTAAGTTTCCTGTTAAGGTTAAGTTTCCTTTTCCTTTGCTTAGGCTGGTTTCAATAAATAAAATTTCGCCTCCAACCGAAGTCCAAGCCAAGCCAACTGCCACACCTGCTGGGTGTTGTTTTTTGTAAATTTCTCTATCGTATTTTTTCAAACCTAAAATTTCACGAACTTTGGTTGATGAAATACTTGGGGAATATTTTTCTTCTAAGGCAACTTTTTTGGCAATTGCACGCATAATACTCGCAATTTTTCTACCTAATTCTCTTACACCAGCTTCTCTAGTGTATTCATCAATTATGGTAACAATTGTTTTTTCAGGAAACTTTATTTGTGCTGCTTTCAAACCGTGTTCGTTGCGTAAACGAGGAATTAAATGGCGTTTAGCTATTTCTACTTTTTCTTCAATGGCATAACCACTCAATTGAATAATTTCCATTCTATCTAGTAATGCTGGTTGAATACTAGACATTGAATTAGCTGTTGCTACGAACATTACTTTAGAAAGATCGTAATCCATTTCTAAGTAATTATCATAAAACGTATCGTTTTGTTCTGGGTCTAAAACTTCGAGTAAAGCCGAAGATGGATCGCCTCTATGGCTATTGCCAACTTTATCAATTTCATCTAAAATAAAAACAGGATTTGCCGTACCCACTTTTTTTATTGTTTGTAAAATTCTGCCAGGCATTGCACCAATATAGGTTTTCCTATGCCCTCGTATTTCAGATTCATCGTGTAAGCCACCCAAAGAAATTCTTGCATATTCACGATTGAGTGCATTTGCAATTGATTTGCCTAAAGAAGTTTTACCCACTCCAGGAGGTCCTACAAAACATAAAATAGGCGATTTTAAATCACCTTTTAATTTTAGAACAGCAAGGTATTCTAAAATTCTATTTTTAATTTTTTCTAAACCAAAGTGGTCTGAATTAAGAATGTCTTCAGATTTTTTTAAATCAAAATTGTCTTCTGAGGTTTTGTTCCAAGGTAAGTCTAATAAAAGTTCTAGATAATTTAGACCAATAGAATAATCAGCAAATGCAGGATTCATTCGGCTTAATTTTGAAATTTCTTGTTCAAAAATTTCTTTGGCTTTTTCTGACCAGTCTTTTTGTTTTGCTCTTTGCTTTAATGCTTCTAAATCTCCAAAGTTATTTCTATCACCTAACTCATCTTGAATTGTTTTAATTTGTTGGTTTAAGAAATAATCTCTTTGTTGTTTATCTAAATCAACTTTAACTCTGTCTTGAATTTCATTGTTGATTTTTTGAACTTGAAGTTCTTTATTTAATTGTTTTAGAATTAGTTCTGCTTTCGGAATAGCTCTGTGTTCCTCTAAAATTTGTTGCTTTAGTTTTATTTCACAATTCAAATTTGAAGCAATAAAGTGCATTAGCTGAAGTGGATTATCCATATTTTTTAGCATTAATGCTGCTTCTGGTGGAATTTGATTAGAGTTTTCAATAATAATAGTGGCGGTTTCTCTTATTTTATTCAAATAAACATCAAATTCAATTCCTTTACCTACTTCGTCTTTTTCTAAATATTCAACGTTTGCAATAAGTTTTTTGCCTTTTTTTACAAAACTTGTTGCCTTTGCCCTCTTTCTACCTTGTATAATGGCTGTATATTGTTTGTCGCCAAGTTGTATTAGCTTTAAAACTCTACCAACAACACCTATTTCAAATAAATCGTTTTGTTTTGGATTATCAATTTCAGGTTTTTTTTGACTTATCAATAAAACTGCTTTATTTGATTTCTCCGCTTTTTTTATTGCTTCAATAGTTCCTTTTCTTGCCACAGAAATAGGAATAACTATTGATGGGTAAAAAACATTTTTTCTAAGAGGAATTACTGGAAGTTTCTGTGGTTCTTCATCGCTAATATCTTCAAACTTTTCTTCAATAGAAACTAAAGGGAAAAAGTCATTATCTTCGTTTTCATTAGTTTCTTCAAAATCTTTATCAAATTCGTTGAACATTCTTTTCTTTATTTAGGAATGATAAATTGCCAATTCTTATGCCAACGGACAAAACTAATGTTAAATAACAGAGAATAAGATTTATTGTCTTGTTTTTCAATATTTAACTGACATTTTTTCAGTTTATCTTTCAATGAAAATTTAACTAAGTTGTCGCATTATAAAATAAATATCTATAAATCACACTTTCTAAATTTTATTGGTATGATTTTAGGTTTGTTGAATTTTAAGGTAATTTAATCATTAAAAAAGTAATAATTATTTGTTTGTTTGTATTTATTGATACTTACAAATTTTATATGCAATTTTTAAATAACATATATCTTCGATTACTTTCTGTTTCGGGAGTTCTATGGATTTGCTCAGTATTGTTATTACTACTGTCAAATAATACGGGAGTATTAGAAAAAACAGTAGAACGTTTAGGTGCTGAGTTAAATGAGGCAAAGCTTGAGATGGATGCCACTTTGGAGAAGAATAAATCTATTATAAATAATATTCTAGATGAAAACTATGAGTATGATGATTTTGAAGTTTTAAACAATCAAGAATTTATACTTTATATTTTTGATGATGAAAATTTAATATTTTGGAATGATAACTCTATTAATTTAACAAGAAATTTAGTAGATAAGTGGGAAAATGAAACCTATCAAAAGCTTAATAATGGATATTATTATTATGTAGATTATACTCCTTACAATTTGCGAAACAAAAATAACCTGAAATTTGTAGTTCTTTTTCTAATTAGGTATAGCTTCGATAATGCTTCGAATAATAAAAATTTAGTTGACTACGATAATGAAAATTTTACTATACCTGATAATTTGCAATTTTTAGATTACACTCCACAATCTCAGGTAGAGAGAATTAACGTAAATAAAAATAAAAAAAGTGGTGCTATTTATGCAGTTTTCGAATCTACGAATTCAGCTAAAAAAAGTTATTGGCTAATATTTGCTTTCCAATTTGTTTCAGTTTTGTTATTAATTTACACTGCATATTCATTTAGTGTAACGCTATCAGAAAGAAAACAAAATGAAGCATTTATTCTTTTTGTTTCTTTTATCTTCTTTCTCCTCTTCTTAATTTTTTCTTTTGAGTTTCCGTTAAACTTTTCAAAAATTCCAATATTCTTCAGGCATTTGAGTGCAGATATTGAAATTAGTATTGGAAAACTAATTTTATTTTTATTCTTAGTTTTTCTTGTTTTACTGTACTTCTATCGTCATTTTAAAACTAATGGTTTTATTAATCTCAAAGAACCAAATTCTGTTATTTTATACGGCATTTACTGTTTTATCTTTACACTTTTCAATTTGCTGATTTTAAGGATATTAGGTCTTATTGTTGCAAGTAATGATACCGCATATATGCTTGAAAATTTACTTTTATTTGATGCGTTTGCTTATTTGGGGGTTATAGCAGTGTTGTTTAAGATTGCAATAATCTTTTATTCTTGCAGAATATTTTTGAAAGTAGTAAGAGAAACAAAATTTGATTTTCTTAAAAGGATAATTGCTGTTTTTTGTGCTTTGTCACCTTTTGCATTTTTACAACTTTCAAGTTTATCTTCAATAGAGTTAAATTTTGCCCTGTTTGTAAGTTTAGTAGTTTGTTTAGGGGCTGCTATTTTTAAATATCCAGTTATTAAATTTTGGAGATTACAGCATATTTTTTCCATAATTATATGTTCAGCTTTTTTAAGTACTTTATTTATAGTTTTAATAAAGAATAAAGTTGTTAATCAGGAGAGGTTAGATTTTATAGAAAAGTTAAGTCAAGATGAATATATAAGCTTTTCTCCCAAAGAATTAGGAAATTTAAACTTAAAAATAAGATCCGATAAAACTTATGATGAATATTTAAGTAAACCTTTCCTATCTTATAAATCTTTGGAAAGGCTAATTTTAAATAAATATTTTGATTCAGAAACCATTAATGATTACAACCCTATTGTTCAGATTTTTGATAAAAATGATAAAGCTCAAATTATTGATTCTCCTATTCAGAGCAGAAGTGATTTAATACAGTTACTTAAAAGTTCAGAATTGACAGATTTTGATCATTTTTACAAATTGGATGATGATTCTGGTATTATGAAATACTGTTCAGTTATTGATGTTTCAGATGATGTTAACTTGAAACTAGGAACAATTGTTATTCAATTTTCAGTTGAAGCTGTAAAGGAAGTTACTGATGCTACAACGGTTAGCTTAAATGATGAATTTCAAGATGATTCGCCTTACAGTAAATTTGAATATGCTGTTTATGTTGATAGTATTTTAATTGATCAAAGTGAGAACTTTTCATATTCTAATTCCTTAAAAATATTTACAAAAAATTTTATAGAGAAAAATGATACGCTTGTTAATTTTGGAAAGGACGGATATAACCATATTTACTATAATCCTACTTCATCAGAAAAAATAATTGTAGTTTCAAAACCCAATAATTTTATACGAAAAATATTATCTGTTTTTTCAATATTATTTTTTGTATTTATTGTTTCAACAGTTTTTGCAATTGTATTTGTTTCTTTTTTAAGACCTAAAGAAAACTTAGCTAGAGCCATTTTTTACTCATCATTTAGAAAAAAGATTAGCACTTCATTGTTTGCAATCATTCTGTTTTCATTCATTCTTGTTGGTTTGGCAACTTCAATATATTTTTCAAGTAATTTTAATACCAATTATGAATCTAAGTTGTCTAGTAAAAGATCTGAAATAGCAACTAGCATTCAACAAGTTCTAAATAATGAAAGTGTTAACGATGTTATTCAAAAAAGAAATAGTATTGAACTAAAAGCCTATGTTGATAAACTAACAAAAATGCATAATGTTGATATTAACCTTTTCGATATAAATGGAAATCTGCTTGTAAGTTCTAAGCCATCTTTGTTAGCTGATGGTTATATAGGTAGCCAAATGAATGCCAGTGCATTTCAGAAGTTTAAAAAACTAGAGAAAAGAATTTTTATTAATAAGGAAAGAATAGGGATTTTAGACTACAAGGCTTCCTATGGAATAATACAAAACAGATACAATAGAGAAATTGCATTTTTGCAGATACCAAACTATGAAAGTACAAAGGAAGTTACATCTAATATAGCTAACTTCTTATCAACAATTTTAAATGCTTATGTAATTATACTTTTACTTTCATCCTTACTTGCATTTCTTTTAGCTAGGTCTTTAACTAAGCCAATACAATTAATAGGGCAAAAAATAAATAATATTAGATTAGGTCAAAAAAATGATGAGTTATTATGGAATGATGACGATGAAATTGGAGAGTTGGTAAGTAAATATAATCAAGCGGTTAAAAAATTAGAAACTAGTGCCAAATCATTGGCAGAATCGGAAAGACAAATTGCTTATGAACAAATGGCAAAACAAATTTCACACGAAGTAAGAAATCCTCTAACTCCAATGAAACTATCAATTCAACAATTGCAAAGAGTAAGTGAAAATAATGACCCAATGCTTAAAACACACGTTAAGAGAATGTGTAATACTTTGATTGAGCAAATTGATCACTTAGAAAGGGTTGCTTCTGAATTTTCTTTTTTTGCTAGAGTTAAAAACGAGAAAAAAGAGTTATTAGACTTACTATCTATGCTTAATTCTGTAATTTTTCTATACAAAGAAACAAGAGCTGTTAAAATAGTAAAAATATTTCCAGATCAAACTTGCTGGGTATATGCAGATAGAACACAGCTTACTAAAGTTTTTCATAACATATTGAAAAATGCAATGCAGGCGGTTAAAAATAAAGAGCAAGGAGTAATTTTTGTAAATGTAAAAATTGAAGGGGTTCAAGCAGTAGAAATTAGTTTTACCGATAATGGCGTTGGTATTTCTCCTGAGGGGGTTAGTAAAGTTTTTACACCAAACTTTACAACCAAAACTGCAGGTATGGGCTTAGGATTAGCAATTTGTAAAAACATAATTGAAGATTTAGAAGGTGATATTTGGCTTACCTCTGAATTAGGAGAAGGAACTACTTTTTATATTAAACTACCACTTAAAAGATAATGATTTTCTTATCTCTTTATTTCCTTTACTTGTATCTATTCATATTTGCCCAGTTATATTTGCAATATGAAAAGAACACAATCGAATAAATTATATGAAGAAGCCAAACAGCTTTTTCCAGGAGGAGTAAACTCACCAGTTAGGGCATTTCGATCAGTAAAGGGAAGCCCAATTTTTATGGAAAGAGGGGAAAATGCCCATATTTGGGATGAGGATGGAAATAAATATATTGATTATTGTTGTTCATGGGGACCCTTAATTTTAGGTCATAGGCATCCAACAGTGATGGCTAAAATTAATGAAGTTTTAGCAAAGGGGACAACCTTTGGTACGCCTACAAAATATGGAATTGATTTAGGTGAACTAATAATTAGCAATAATAGATTTATAGATAAAATTAGATTTGTAAGTTCGGGAACAGAAGCTGTTATGTCTGCGATTAGGTTGGCAAGAGGGTTTACTAAAAGAGATAAAATCATAAAATTTGACGGTTGCTATCACGGACATGTAGATCATTTATTGGTTAAAGCAGGTTCGGGTTTAGCTACTTTTGGAACTAGTAGTTCGGCTGGAGTACCAGAAGCATTTGCTGAAAAAACTTTAGTATTACCATTAAATAACCCAGAAAAACTTAGCGAGGTTTTAGAGAAAGAGGGAGATGAAATTGCTTGCATAATTATTGAACCAATTCCTGCCAACAACGGTCTTTTATTACAAGACAAATCATTTTTAGAATGTTTAAGATTAAAATGTTACAAGTATGGAATATTGCTAATATTTGATGAAGTAATTTCAGGTTTTAGAGTTGGCTTTGAAGGGGCGGCTGGTTACTATAATATTAAACCAGATATTATTACTTACGGAAAAATAATTGGTGGAGGAATGCCCGTTGGGGCTTTTGGTGCAAGCAATGAAATTATGAGCCACGTTGCCCCAGATGGTCCAGTTTATCAAGCTGGAACACTTTCTGCAAATCCAGTTGCAATGGCAGCAGGTTATGGACAACTTTCGGAATTAGCAAAAGACAGCTTTTATGATATTCTTGAAGAAAAGACAACTTATTTGGTTGATAAAATAAATACTCATTGTATAAAAAACAATTATCAGGTAAAGCTATTTAATGTCGCTTCTATATTTTGGATAGCTTTTACCGAAGCCAAAAAAGTGCAAGCAGCTAATGAAATTGATGGCGAAAAAATGAGCTATTTTGCTTTGTTACACGAATTTTTATTAGAAAATGGCGTTTATCTCGGACCTTCTGGCTATGAAGTGGGATTTGTTTCTGCGGCACATACTCAAGAAGATTTAGACAATACAGCTGAAGCATTTTGTGCAGGATTTGATAAGATTTTTAGTTAAACTTTACGTATGTTCAAAAATATAATAAACAAGATAAATCCCAAGCTTGTATTGCTTTGTCTTGCGGTTTATATTTTTACTGCGTATAGTTGGTGGACTATTTTACATTTCAGAAACAACAAAACCTATTTTGAAAATAATAGAGAAATAATAAAATTAAGAAATACCAATCTTACACTTGGAGAAATTGAAAAAATTGAGGCGTTTATTGAATTAGAAAAAAATTACGAACGCAAAAATTTTATGATTTTGGGTGAAGCATTGGTTTTCTTTTCGATTTTACTTTTTGGTACAAATTGGATTTATAATAAGCTATCAAAAGAAGAAGCTTTTAACCTTCAACAACAAAATTTTCTACACTCAATAACACATGAGCTTAAATCGCCTTTGGCTGGTGTTAAATTGGGTATTGATACAATTTTAAAAAGAAATTTAGAAGGAGAGAAAAAAGAACGTTTGTTAAAAATGTCTGCCACTGAGGTAAGTAGGCTTAACTCATTGATTGACAATGTATTATTAAGTGCTAAGTTAGGCGGAAATGCTCTTGTTCCTAATTTTCAAATATACAATAGTATAGGACTATTACAGCCAATTGTTGAGAGATTAAATTTAGTACATAGCGAAAGAAATATTAAGCTAAATTGTGAAGATTTTCAATTAAAAACAGATAATTGGATGATTGAATCTATTATGGTAAATTTAATTGAAAATGCAATAAAATACTCGCCTAAAAATGAGCCTATCGAAATAATTTGCAAGCTCAAAAAAGAAAAAATCGAAATTGCTGTTAAGGATTATGGCAATGGAATTAGTAAGGAAGATAAGAAAGAAATTTTTAAGAAGTTTTATCGTATTGGAGATGAAATGACTAGAACGGCTAAAGGTACAGGTTTAGGACTTTTTATTGTAAATGAGCTTATCAAATCTTTAAAAGGAAAGATTACAGTTAGTAATAATCAACCTAAAGGAACTATTTTTAATATTTTCTTACAAAATTAAATTTAATATTACTCAATAGTTCTTATGAACCCTATGAGATGCGATATAGCACGACTACCTAAGCGGTTTTCCTACAAGGAATACAACAAAATTTGTTTAAACTTTAGTTAAATTATCAATTTCAGCTTCCAACTCATTAAAAAGTGTCAGTTCTTCATTAGATATTTTTGACTTTAACTGATTTTTAATTTTAGTAGAAAGTTGTTTTAGCTTATTAATATTTTCCTTCTTACTTATGCTTTTTTTATCTTTTTCAATTTTTTTAGAAGCATTAATATCAAGTGTAATATCACGCATCATTCTTATCACAATTACAGAATTATTTAGCTGAATAGAATAAACTCCTATATTATAAACAGAAACTGATTTGTCAGAGTTAACAAATTCCCATTGAAACGAAGTTTCTCCTTTTTGGCTAATATCTGTTACAATTTTTTTGTAAATACTTTTATTTTCATTATAAAACTTTTCTGGGGTAAGTTCTGCAATTTCTTCTAAAAAAATCATAGGTTCATCTTTAATACCCATAATTTTTTTCATATTTTCATTTCTATCAATTACAAATCCTTCATAAATGTAATTTTTTCTATCGTGTACCTTAACTTCTAATACATCTATAAGATCAAAAGAGCTTTTAATCAGAGTTTGATAAACTAAGTTTTGATCCAATACAATTTTTGAAGCCAAGTAGTAAGAGTCAACTTCTTTAAAGAAAAAAGCAATATGATTGTTATCTTCAAAGAAGTTATTAATGGCAAAAAGCTCAACCAATACTTTAGATCTATCTTTTTTGAGACCTACTAAGGAGGTGAAGAAAATGTTATTACTTTCAAAATGTTTAAATATTCTTTTTAAAGTTTGATTTGGGGTTTTATTATCAATTTGTTTTTCAGAGAAAAAGCTAATAATTGGAATTTTTAACCATTCTTCTTTAGTAGCATAACCAAAAAGTCTAGCAAGTTTTAAATTACATTCTGTAAATATTAGTGTTCTTTTGTCAAAAACACCCGCAGCTTGTTGAATTGATTTATCAAGTAACTTATCCATAATACTACTATTTTAAATACCAGTTTTTAATCGTTGCTTCAACAGGTTTTCTCTGTGGGGTATAATCTTTATTATTTTCTCCACCTGCGATATTATAGTTTTCATACCATTTCCATATAAAACCACCTTTCATCCAAGGTTTGCCCCATAAACTTTTATATAATGCTTCAAAGCTATTTTTTTGAGCCATCAAATTAACTGCTAGGCTGTCTTCGTTTTTCTCATTTTCCCAATTTTGCCAAGCAGTATAATCAACACTCATATATCCATATTCTGTAAAAATAATATTTTTATTGTGTTGTTTAGAAAAAAAATCTAAATCTTCTACTATCGGTTGCCAAGCTGCCACTAAATCATCAACTTCAGGTGTAGCAGCTTCTATTAAAGGAAAATAAGAATCTATACCAATAAACTCCATTTTATCCCAAAAATGTACTTGATTATAATCATCCCAATTTGAGGCATAAGTTAAGTTCCCTGTATAAATCTGTTGAACTGTGTCAATTAAACTATTCCAAAATTGAGGTCTATTGTTAATCGCTTCTCTATATTCAGTGCCAATACAAAATAATTCTACTTCTTTTTCTTGGGCAATATTGGCAAATTCAACAATATATTTTAAATAATCTTGTTCCCAAGTTTGCCAATTTTCTTCTGTTTCAGGATTATAATTTCCTACCCAACCATTTGGAATCCAAACTTGAGGTTTAAGCATTATTTTTAAATTGTTGGTTCTAGAATAATCAATTATGGTTCTAACACCTTCTGGTCTTTCGCCCCACCATTGAAAATTCACATCATATAAAACATTGGGTGAACTTTCAGATGAAGAAAAAGCGAAAGGAGAAATACCTATCCAGTTTGCTCCAACATTTTCTACAAAACTTATATTTTCTTCTGGAAATTCATTAGGAGGAGAAACAAAGCTAATTCCGTTAATCTGATTTTCGAAATTATTATTATTTTCAATGACAGTATTGGCGTCTTTTTTACAGGCTATTATTACAAAAAATAAAAATATTAAAATTAAGAAAATAGGATATTTGAAATTTTTTACTTTCATTTTTATTTCTTTAAATGAATAACTGTCTGTGGAAAAGGAATTTCAATCCTATTTTCATCAAATTGTTTTTTTATTTCTTCTATGATTTGTGCAGTTACAGAAGGTTTGTGTTGAGGTAAAACCCAAGGACGAGCTAACATATTTACGCTATTATCGCCTAATTCTACAACAATTACATCAGCAGACGGAGATTGCATAACTAAGTGATTATCTCTCATTATATCTTCAACTTTATTTCTTACAATATTCAAATCGGCACTATATGAAACACCAAATGCAATATTTAACCTCAATTTTCCTTGTCTTGTAAAGTTTGTAATGTTACCATTTGCCAATGTTCCATTAGGAATATAAACAGTTTCTCCGTTTAGCTTTATTAGCTTAGTAAAAAATAATTGAACTTCATCAACAGTACCTTCTATATTTTGTGCATCAATGTAATCATCTTTTTCGAACGGCTTAAAAAGTAAAATTAATACACCACCTGCAAAATTAGCCAAACTACCTTGTAATGCTAATCCAAAAGCTAAACCTGCCGAAGCTAATAGAGCAACAAATGAGGTAGTTTTTATACCCAATGTGCCTGCTACGGTTAGAATTAATAAAATTTTTAAACCAATAGATAAAATTGAAATTATAAAAGGCTGAATTGATTTATCAACTTTAGATTTTTTTAAAGTGCTATCTATTAAATGAACAATAAGGTTTATAAATTGAAAACCAATAAAAAGTAAAGCAACAGCAATTACAAATTGTAATGCGTATTGAAATATGTTTTTTTCTATGATGTCTAATAGGTTCATAGTTCTTGAATTAAGAATTTGGGAATTAAGAATTTTAATATGATAAAATGTACTTTTTAGGCTACAAATTTACCTAATCAAAGTTACATTCCCTCTGGAAAGACTTGTTGAAGTTTTCCCCAATTCTTTGTATTCTACTAACCATAAATAAACACCTACTTCTTGAATTTTATCATTTAAGTCTAAGCCATTCCAACCGCTTTCTAACTCATTGCCAGAATAAACTAATTTACCCCAACGATTATACACTTCATATTTTACAATACCTTCTATATCATCGGAATAAATTGGTAATAAAACATCATTAATTCCATCTTCGTTAGGCGAAAAAGCTGAAGGCAATGTAAGTGTTGGTTTTTCTAATACTTCAATAGGAATATTGAAAGTTTTAAAGCATCCGTTTTCATCGTAGCCAGTTACAGTAAATAAAGTGTCGGCGGTTGAAGTTGGAACAATGTTTACACTTGCCCCATTATTACTTTCTAAACCATTTCCTGTAATAGAAGACCATTCAAAACTTACTATTCCTAATCCACTAGCAGATAAAGAGGTAGTTTCGCCAACTTGAACAGGGTTTTGACCAGTTACTTGTGCCGTTACATCAGAACCAAGTGTTGCAGTAATATCAACCGAATCTTCAAAAGAACAACCATTTGCATCGGTTACCGTAAGGGTATAAGTTTGTGTAAACTCACCGCCATTTAAAGTATCAACAGTAGCTACAGGTTGAGCTATATTATCGGCATTTAAGCCATCAGCAGGTGTCCATTTATAAGTAAATCCATTTTGTTCTGGAACGCCTATTTGTTCTATTGCTTGAAAGCAATTTGAGGCATCTGTACCTGCATCGGCAAAGTCTTCCACTTCTTTAATATCTATTAAAATGGTATCTAAACAATTTGCTCCACCTTCGGCAATTACTTGCATTACACCAAAAACGGGTTCAGTAAATGTAATATTTTCAAAAGCATTGTCAGAAATTACAGTGCCGTTAACGTTGTATGTGTAAGTACCAGGGTTTCCGCCAGTTACTGTAATATCAAGCGGAAGAGTAGGACATTGAAAAACCTCTTCTGGTCCTTGTAGAAACTTATTTCCAACTTCAATAGTTATGGTTTGAATATAATTTTGACCACAATTGACATCATTAATCTCAAGCTCATATTCAAAAGTACTTCCTGTATTAGGAGCAGTAAATGTTGCAGTATTTCCAGAAATATTACTTAGTAAATCAATATTTGAAGTTCCCCAAGAATCTACACTCTGATCATCATTTAAACCAATAGCTTCTATTTGAATAGATTTACTTGGACAAATTCCATAACTATTTTCTTTTGGAGGAACTGCTGTATCAATAAATACACTATCGGTTGAAAAACAGCCAGGAGCAATTTCAATATCACAATACAACATTAATGAAGTATCAACAGAAGCATAAACTAAGGAATCGGTTGGTGGTGAAAAATTAGGAAAAGTAATTCTGCTTGGTAAATTACTGTACCAACTATAACTATTAGAGCCAACAGGAGTTGCTAATCCAACTGGAAAAGTTGTCCCTACACAGGTTTTAATAGTATCATCCAAAGTACTTGTAGGAAGACCATTATTATCAAATTCAAATAATTCTCCGCTAATTTTATCTATAATATAAATTGTATCTATTACATCAATTGGAAAAGTACAACTATTTACAATAATACTATCAATTTGAACT
>JAHDDA010000176.1 GCA_020629595.1 Chitinophagales bacterium | reverse complement strand
TTTGGACGGTAAATAGAAGTAAGGTTGGGGACGTGAGTGTGCAGTTGCCGTAATTTTTGTTTTAGAAAGCTAATTTTTAAATTGCATAAATGCTGTGTGTGTTAGGTTTAAGCATAAAAATAAGTAAACAAAAAGCTAATTAATGTAATAACTTGTAGTTAAAATAGACAAATTTTACTTCTAAATTTATAGAAAATTATAAAAAGCGATTCTTTCATCTATAAAAAATGCCTTATGAAAGCTATTAAATTTTCTATTGCTCCTTTAATATTAAGTCTAACTTACTGTTTGCTATTTTTCTTTGAAATTGCCAATGCTCAAATACTTCATTTCAACTTTGATAATAATACACAAGATCAAATTAATAACCACGACTGTAGTTTGATAGAATTGGGTTTACCTACCGCAATGTCACCAACCTACAATTCTAGTGCAAGTGGAAATACACAAATTGTTTTAGATACCATTCAGGGTTTGCAAATTGCCAATTCTTTTTGGTCTGAAATTGATACTAGTAAAAATATTGAAATTGAAATGACTTTTACAATCACAGATCTTGGTTCAGGAGAGGGTAAAAAGGATATAGTTAACTGCCAAACAGGTTCTAATGATACTGGTTTTAATATTCATACTCGTCATGATTTATTTAGCGATGAAGAAAATTATTCTATGATATTTTCTTATGCCGATGGAGGTTTTGAGCAAGGAGTCCCCAACCATATAGGGCATGATGAAGTTTATCTTGGAGATTTTTTAGCTGGTGAAGAAGTAAATTTAAGGTTAATCATTGATTTAGAAAACCTGCTTTTAACAGCTTTGGTTAATGGAAAATATACTAATGTAATTCTCAATGATTTTTATGATTGGGATTTGATTAAAGCCCACATTAAAAATAATCCTTGGTACTTTGGTTGGCGTTTTGGGCAAGAAAGTTTCATAGAATTTGAAGATAATATTTTTACCACCACCTTGGCAATTGATGATGTAAAAATTTATTCTCCCAAACAAACAGGCAATATAACCGCCCTACAAACAGCTTTACAAGCAATGACGGCTCATGTTAATGGTTCAAACTCACTTTCATTAGCAAGTAGGACAAGTTTTCTTACCACTATTTTGTTTAATTATGATGGAAATTTTAATGCGGCTTCTACTGAAATATTTGAGTATATAAGTAATTACGAAGCTAATTATCCTCCATTATTTGCCGATAGAACGCCAGTGTTACCCATTACAATGGAACCCGAATCACAGTTGTTGTATTTTTTACAACAATCTATGTTCGATACTGAATATACCGCTAATAATTTTAGTATGTTGGAAGGTATAGTATATGAAGCCTCTACTATTTTTCCTGGTCCTGTTTCACCAACAGCACCAAGAAGTAGTAATGCCAATGTAGAAATAAATGGAACATATAACTATATGCCTGCAGCACGTGTTGTCGCAGATTTATCCGATGCCAAACGACCAACAGGTTATTATGCTCCTCCAGGCGAAATTGTAACCATAAATATTCCGCCAAGTTTAGCAGGTCTAGGCTTAAAAGCAATGATAGGTGCACAAGATGAAGATATGAGTTTTGTAGGGGAAATCAACCGTTTTGTTCGCATTTCAAAAACTTATGAATTAAACAGCACAAGTACCCAAATTTTGAGCCCATTTGGTGGTGGTATTTACATAAAAATTCCTGAAGGTTCAAACCATAATTGGTTTAATATTAGCATAAGTGGGGGAGTAAAATCGCCATACTTTTCATATTTAGAAGGTAGAGAAACGCCAATAAACGAATGGAATACAGATATGAATAACCATTATGTTGAATGGGTTGATTTAGAATCGGAAAAATATATGATGACTTTACCTTTAGCACACGTAGAGAGTACTGTTACAGACCCCGCAGATTTAATGCAACAATGGAATGATATAATGGCAGGTGTTCGTTATATTGGAGGACGACCTGTAGATAGACCACGTGCAGAGTATTTTGCTGTCGATTCTCGTTTGCCTTCTGGTGCATTTGGAACTGGTTATCCGCAGATAATTGGACATTACGATGCTCCTTTTGAGCCTGCCGAATACGATCCATTCTTACCCACTTATATTAATCATCCTACTTTTTACGATAGTGGACTTGAGGTTTTATTTCACGAAATGGGACACGCAGTTTTTCACCCTACTTTAAATACAGAAGTAGAAAGTATTGTGCATTTGTTGGCGGTTCATACTTATAACGCTTTGTATAATTTACCAATGGATTCGGCTTTTAAATATTCTTCGGGCGAAAAACACACAATGGATGAAGCCACTATTGATTGGATGATAGCAGAAAACTTTAGAAATGGAGATAGTATGGATTGCGATCCAACTATGGAAGATTATGTTTGCGATGAGCTACGTTATCAGCACAGAAGTTTTGCCAAATATATAGAAATGGCTGAATGTTTTGGTTGGGAATCGGTAAGGGAAATGAATAAATATTTTTATGATAATTGGAGTACCACGCCAAATTCTAATAATTGGTTGGAAGCAAACCCAGATAATATGATTAGAGGAGCTTCTTATGGAATGAATGTAAATATGGCACCACTAATGCATTTTTGGGGTTTAGTTCCTTCGGCAAGTTTACAAGCCGAATTGGAGACATTGCCCAGAAGTCCACAATTATTATGTAAGCTATTAGAATATCGTGATTTAGTGCCACAAAATCAAGCAGAATTTCAAGTTTGGTATAATCAAAATTTTCCTAAAAAAGACCCAGTTCATTATGATAGATACAATTATGCTTTAGCCAATTATGAAACCGATGGCTACGCTAATGCAATGACTAACCAATTAGATTTTTTAATTGCTACTTATTTCCCAGATTATACAAGTGTACAAGTAAAACTATTTTTAGAAGGACCTTACGATAGTGCTTCAAATCAAATGACCACTTCGCTAAATTCAACTAATTTAATTCCTTTGGAACAACCATTTAATGTTGCACCATATAATTATACTGGAACAGAAAGAGTTTCAGTTATTCCAAGTAATGATATTGTTGATTGGGTTTTAATACAAGCTCGTGATGCTTCAAATTGGGAAACGGTTGTAGAAAGTAGAGCTTGTTTTATTCTGAAAGATGGAACTTTAATGAATACAAACGGAAACGCAGGCGTAAATTTTGTTAATCTTAAAGCAAATAATAGTTATCGTTTTGCGGTTTATCACAAGGGACATTTAGGTATTTTAAGTACATCGGCTTTTTTCTCTGGAAATCAAGTTTTTATAGATTTTACCACTTCGCAACAAGCTGAGGGTTTTGAACAAACCAAGCAAATAGGTGCTAACTTTGGTTTGCATGCTGGCGATTACGATAACAATGGTATTATTAATAATCAAGATTTTAATCTTTGGACATCCAATTCAGCTTTGGTAAATACCTATCAGCATTTCGATGCTGATTTGAATGGAGTGGTTAATAATTTGGACTATAACTTTTGGACGGTAAATAGAAGTAAGGTTGGGGAGTTGAGTATTCAGTTACCGTAAAACCTATATCAAAATATCATCTTTAGCTTCAACTTTAGGAGGTAAGTCAGTTTCTTCTAACATTTCTCGAAAGTCAATTTTCAATAACCTAGCACAAAGACATCATAGGAATGTCGTTTGCCACTCTTTGAAATGGATTTTCAGAATAATAGCTAATAATTTCCATCATTATTCAACCTTGTGTTACTTCTCTTTTTTACCCAATTACTACAGTGTTCTGTAAAAATTATCTATTTTTTATTTTATTTAAACTATTTATTTTTGGAGAATAGTTATCCATAAATGTTCTGTATAATACATATAATAAGGCAGAAATCATTATCAAAATACCGATTCTATGAAGATAAGCAGGATCTTCAGGCTTATATCTCTTATAAAATGTGTCGGCAATCATATACGTGACATTAAAAAAATGGATGATAATGATAAGATATTTTATTCTATTTAACGTTTTAAAATAATAAATAAATATGGGAACACAAATAATTGATAGGTAAATTATAAAGCCGTGTAGATTTGTGAAAACATCTAATTGCATTGTATGTATCTCAAAATTTTGAGTAACAAAAAAGAAATGAATTAAATGATTTACAGCAAACATTATCATTAATTTAAGTAAAAGTTCTTTTTGATTCTTATCAGAAAAAATTGATTTTAAGCCAAAGTATCCAAGTATCCATAAAATTATTAAGTTAATACCTGCAGAAACCCTTCCTGAGTTTCTTGCACATTCTGCAAAAAGTCTATCAAGTGGCTCAAACGAATTTGCTCTGAAATAGATTAATATATTTATAAGAACTATTATGAAAACTAATGTAGGTAGTTTTAAAGGTTTTAGGAAAGTCATTTTTTATATTTGATGAGTAAATTGTACGTTCAAAATTTAACAGACGATTAGTTAAACGACTTTATAATGAGATAAATTGTGAAAATTATTTTTTCTAACTCTTAATTTTTCAATTTAACTAAAAACGATATTCTGTAAAATTCATAATACATTATTTCGCTTTTAAAATGCCTTTATCAATGAAAATCTGAAACGCATCTTCCATTGTTTCTTGTAATGGTCAAAAAGTTATTCCCAACTCTCGTTTAATTTTTGAATTATCGGCTAAATAATAGGTAGTGTGTGATTTTGTATGATTTCCAGTTTACTAAGAGCTAAGATTTGCTGATTGCCATTGTGTCTCAGATTCACACGCAAAGTGCAACGGAAATTGAAAATCAATCATTTTAATCCACTATCTTTTACAGATAACAAAAGTAACGTAGGATAAACAAGTGCTTGATTTCAATAGTGTTCAGAATAATTTTAAAACCTATTTCATTAATTTTATGCAAATATTGTATCTTACAAAAATTAATGATGCGAATATTAACAGCTTTACTATTTATAATACAATTTAACTGTATTGCTCAAGAAGATCTACTAAACTTTAATTTGGTAGGTAGTGCTACTGATTTAGGTAATGGTATTTGTTACCAAATAACACCAGCAGTAAACGATGTAGCAGGTTCAATTTGGAGTGAAAATCAAGTAGATTTAGATAATTCATTCATTATTGAAGCTAACTTGTATTTAGGATGTGCTACTGGAAATGGCTGTTTTGATGGAGATGGAGCTGATGGAATTGTATTTGTTTTACAACCTTTAACCACCGAAGAGGGTGGAACAGGACTGGGCATTGGTTATGGTGGTATTTCGCCTTCAATTGGAATTGAATTTGATACTTTTCAAAATACAAGTTTAGATGATCCTTCCTTTGACCATATTGCCATAACTTCTAACGGAGATGTAAACCATAATACTGCCAATACTTTAGCTGGACCAATTCAGGCAAGTGTTACAAGTAATAATATTGAAGATTGTGATGAGCATTTTGTGAAAATTGTGTGGGATGCTCCAAGCTCAACTATGGAGGTTTATTTTGATTGCGAATTGAGACTTACTCAAACAATTGATGTACAAAGTATTTTTGGCTTTGCAAGTTTAATGTACTGGGGTTTTACTTCGGCAACCGGTGGTTGTAATAATGTGCATAATGTTTGTATGTTAATTCCACCTACTTTAGAACCCATAAGTGAAATAGCTATTTGTGTTGGTGATAGTACAAAGTTGAATCCCTTACAGTCTTCGGCTTATTATACTTTTGCTTGGAGTCCTACAACAGATTTACTTGATCCTACAAGTTTTAACCCTACCGCAGTACCCACAACCAATACCACTTACACACTAACCTTAACCAACGAATGTAATGAAGATACCACTTTAGACTTTGAAGTAACAATAGATACTTGTGATTGTAATGATACACCAAA
>JAHDDA010000175.1 GCA_020629595.1 Chitinophagales bacterium | reverse complement strand
GTATTTAGAATTTACAAAAAAATAATTGAGTCTATAGGTGCAAAAGCTTAAAACGCTTAACATTGATAACGTATTGATTATCAATACAAAAGAATTTAAAGAAAATAAATTAACTTTTCATAAACCTAAAACAAGATTTCACTTAAAAACATAAAAACAACAGAAAAAAACACACAAACAACTAATAATCAATTAAATGAAAAAAAATTAAAACTAAAAAAACAATCAAATTAATAAAATTTAAATAAATCTATTTGTCAATTTCAATCCGTTTAAATTATATTTTGTCAAATTATATTCTGCATTAATTTTGTGGTTAAAATCAATACAATTTCAACTTTGAAAATAGCAATAGCACAACTTAACTACCACATTGGAAATTTTGAACTTAATTCTAAAAAGATTATCGAGGCTATAAATGAGGCAAAAAGTAATAAAGCTGACCTAATTATTTTCAGCGAACTCGCCACATGTGGTTATCCTCCACGAGACTTTTTAGAATTTCCCGATTTCATAAATCGTTGCAATGAAGTTTTAGAAAAAATAAAAGAAGAGTCAGAAAATATTGGGATTATTGTTGGTTCGCCAACCATAAATCCTATTCCAGAAGGAAAAGATTTGTTTAATTCAGCATACTTAATTTACAATGGCAAGGTTGAAGGTATTGCTCATAAAGCCCTTTTACCAACTTACGATATTTTTGATGAATATCGTTATTTTGAACCTGTTGAAAAATTTGAAGTAATTGAATTTAAAGGTAAAAAAATTGCACTTACTGTTTGTGAAGACATTTGGAATATTGGCAATGACAATCCATTGTATGAAATTTGTCCAATGGATGAACTCATTAAGCAAAAACCTGATTTAATGATTAATGTTTCGGCATCTCCATTTAGTGCTAATCACGCAGAGGATAGATTAAACATTGTAAGAGAAAATGTTTACCGCTACAAAATACCAATGTTTTATTGCAACCAAGTTGGCGCACACACCGAAGTTGTTTTTGATGGTGGCTCAGTTGTTGCAAATGCCAATGGAAAAATAGTAGCAGAACTACCCTATTTTGAAGAAAACATTAGCTATTTTGATTTAAAAGAAGTAAATGATTTTCAAGATGAAGATAATTTGCAGGCTAAAAATAAAATTGCCTTAATTCACGATGCCATAGTTCTGGGTATTCGTGATTATTTTGGAAAATTGGGTTTTAAACAAGCCATTTTAGGACTTTCGGGCGGCATTGATTCAGCAGTAACTTTGGCATTAGCTGCCGAAGCTCTAGGAGCAGAAAATGTTATGTCAGTAATGATGCCTTCACAATTTTCTTCCGACCATTCGGTAAATGATTCGGTAAAAATGTGTGAACTTTTAGGTTCGCCAGTTAAAAATATTGCTATAAAACCAGCCTACGATGCTTTTTTAGATATGCTTGAACCACATTTTGAAGGTAAAGCTTTTAATGTTGCCGAAGAAAATATTCAAGCTCGTTCTCGTGGACTAATATTAATGGCTTTATCGAATAAACATGGTTATATTTTGTTGAACACTTCTAACAAAAGTGAGGCAGCCGTTGGATATGGAACTCTTTACGGTGATATGTGTGGCGGACTGTCAGTTATTGGAGATGTGTATAAAGTAGATGTTTACCGCCTTGCAGAATATTGCAA
Source organism: Chitinophagales bacterium (assembly GCA_020629595.1). Lineage (GTDB taxonomy): Bacteria > Bacteroidota > Bacteroidia > Chitinophagales > UBA2359 > JAHDDA01. Next base: position 4,219 of record JAHDDA010000175.1, on the reverse strand, counting down.
TAGAAATGGTGAAATAATTCCACAAAATATTATTACCAAACCACCAAGTGCTGAGCTTCGTCCTAATCAAAAAGACTCAGATTCTTTACCAGATTACAATGTTTTAGACGAAATTTTGTTTCAATATATAGAAAAACGACAAGGACCAAATGAGTTAATTAAAATGGGATATGATGCTAATTTGGTTCGTAGAATTTTAAAAATGGTAAACAGGAATGAGTACAAGCGTTACCAAACACCTCCAATGATTAGAGTTTCTAACAAAGCATTTGGAATGGGAAGAAGAATGCCGATTGTGGCTAAATATCTTTCTTAATTTGCTAAATGTAAGAATTTAACAGTTAAATGATACTTGATAGATGAAATAATGAAAAAATTTTTCAAAGAGTTTTATAATCTTTATGTTGCAGGCGATTTATTCACCAAAGCCGCGGCTTTAGCATATTATACTTTATTTTCTCTACCACCAATGTTGGTTATCATTATTTCGGTAGTTAGTAGGTTCATAGACGAAAATTCTGTAAGAAGCACTGTTTTTCAAGAGCTTACTCGTCAATTAGGTTATACCAATGCACAAGAAATTTATGATGTAATGGATAGAATTGGCATAATTAACATTGGTTTAGGTCCAAGTTTAGTAGGTGCAACTGTACTGCTCTTTATTGCCTCTACCATTTTTGTAAGTATGCGAAATGGATTAAATGAAATTTTTCAAATTACAAGTAAACGCAGTGGATTGAAAGAAGTTATTTTCAGTAGGGCAGTTTCAATTTCTATTATACTTGGTTTGGCATTTGTTTTATTGGCTTCTTTAATTGTTAATACCATTTTACTAGGTTTAGAAAATGAACTACAACGAATTTTCCCAGATATAAGGTTCTTTTTTCTTGAATTTGTAAATTGGTGGTTGCCTATAATTGGACCAATTTCTTTGTTTTGGATATTATTTAAAATACTACCAGAAACACATATTAAATGGAAAATTGCGGGTTCAGGAGCAATATTTACAACAATATTATTTTTCATTGGAAAAAGATTAATAAGTATTTATTTAGCAAAAAGTGAAATGATTAATGTATTTAGTGCAACTAGTTCAGTAGTAGCAATCTTAGTTTGGATTTATTATACCGCTTTTATTTTTTATCTTGGTGCTGTATTTACAGCAAGTTGTAAAAAGTTGACAATTTTTCAAAAAAGAAACATAAATTGATGAAGCTATCAAACCAAAAAAAACAAGATTTTTTACAACTTCACTTTATAGTTTTACTTTTCGGATTTACTGCTATTTTAGGAAAACTGATAAGCCTTGAAGCACTTGAACTGGTAGCTTGGCGTATGGGTTTTGCAGCTTTAGGAATGGGCTTACTTTTATTTTTTATAAAACCCAGTTTTAAAATCCCAACTAAAACGTTTTTACAAATAATAGCAACAGGTATCATTGTAGCCATTCATTGGATTTTCTTTTTTTTGGCAGTAAAAGTTTCAAATGTATCGGTAACTTTAGGTTGTATGGCAAGCGGAACTTTATTTACAAGTATTATTGAGCCACTTTTTGAAAAACGAAAAATTTGGTGGGTAGAAGTAGTTATTGGATTATTTATAATTGCAGGTTTATATATTATTACACAATTTGCATTTAATTATTATTTAGGGATAACCTATGCACTAATTTCAGCATTTACAGCTGTTTTATTTGGTGTAATAAATAAACAATTTGTAAAAAAACATCATCCATTACTTATATCTTTTACCGAAATGCTTACAGGGAGTATTGCTATTATTTTATTCTTTTTATGTATGGGTTATCAATTTACTCCAATTACACAAATTCCAAAATCTGATTGGTTGTGGTTACTTGTTTTAGCTTGGGTTTGTACCACTTATGCATTTTTAGGAATTGTAAATTTATTAAAAAGAATTTCGGCTTATGAAGTATCTTTAGCCATAAATTTAGAACCCGTTTACGGCATTATCTTCGCCTATTTAATTTTTGGCGAATCGGAAGAAATGCACTTTGGCTTTTACATTGGTGCAATAGTTATAATACTAGCGGTAAGTATTTACCCAATTTTAGAAAATAAATTTAAAAACAAGGAACTTAATAACTAACTTTAGAATTAACTTTTTAATGCAACTCAATTGATTATAAAATTGTAAAAATTAAAACTAATGCCCAATATTAATAATTTTTGGAAAGTAATTATAGCCTTAATTATTGTTTTTATAATTTGGGTAATTTGGCATTATCTAGGTTCCATTGTAGCATACATTTTATCAGCTGCCTTTTTAACTATGTTAGGAACTCCTATTATGGTTATGCTTCGAAGCGTTAAACTTGGCAAATATAAACTTCCTAAAGCTATTTGCGCCATACTTATTATTGCTGGTTTTTATACTTTATTAGCATTTTTCATTGCCTTATTTGTACCACTAATTGTAGAGCAATTCAATAATTTATCAAGTATTGATATTGACAAAGGACTTAAAAATGTTGAAAGTAGCGTATATCAATTTTCAGAATTTTTAAAAAAATACCAATTAGCCGGAGAAGAAGACCCTATCATCCAAATAAAAAATGGAATACGAGAATTTTTTAATACTAAAAATCTATTCAGCATATTTGGTACTGCATTTGGTTTTATCGGAAATATAGTTAGTATTATTACAGCCTTATTTGCTGTTACATTTATTTGGTTCTTTTTCTTAACCGATAATGAATTATTGTATAAGTATTCGTCTATGTTTATACCAAGTGATTTAGAAAAAGGATTTGATAACGTTATTGGCACAAGTAGAAACCTACTCACAAGATATATTTTTGGAATATTAGCACAATTGAGTTTTGTAACTCTATTTGTAACTTCAGGAATGTGGTTTTTTGGAGTTAAATATGCGTTACTAATTGGTTTTTTTGCAGGATTAGCCAATATAATACCTTACGTTGGTCCAGTTATAGGCTTATCATTTGCCTTATTTGTAGCTATCACTACTAATTTAGATCTACAATTCACTTCTGAAATGCTTCCATTAATATTAAAAATTGGAGCAGTGTTTGCTCTAATGCAAACTTTAGATAATATATTTCTTCAGCCCATAATTTTCTCAAATTCAGTAAAAGCACATCCTCTTGAAATATTTATTATAATACTAGTGGCTGGTACACTAGCTGGTGTTGGAGGCATGATTATTGCAATTCCATTTTATACCATAATAAGAGTAGTTGCAAAAGAGTTTTTAAGTGAATTTAAGCTAGTTAAAACACTTACCAGTGACTTATGAATCAACTCAAAATATTCAAAATTGATAAAAATCAATTTTTTCGCTAAAAAACATATAAAATAACTTGTATATAATTACTTAATATACTTATATTTGTATTGCATAATGGGAGTAGATTTGTGGAGTGCGTTGACGCCCGTCAGCGCATTTCCATTTTATATAAATCAAACTTTCAACTTTAGTTTCAAAAATCATTCATTTTACACAACGACAGTATCTCTTTTTAGTTTAAGATAACGGCTATATGTAATAACCAATGATTTTATGGTTAGTTTTTTGTTGGTCAAGAGACCAACAAAGGCGCTTTTCTTCGCTTGGTCTCCTGACCAACCGAAGTATGCAAATGACCATAAATTCTTTAGTCATTACTGCTATATAGTATAGGACAAAAATGTATGGCGATGACATAGAAGTAAGGCTGAAATAGGGTTTTCTCATAAAATTATGTTTCGTGTTTTTTACCTAATATCAGAGTCTTTACCCTCGAAGTTATAAACTTCGACAAGCAAAACACATTGCTTTTGGGAGTTTGCAACTCCCAATCCCATATATTTTGTAAAACTATTTTTTTATGAGAAAGCCCTAAAGGCTGAAAGTTATTTTGATAAAAAAACAGTAAATTTCAGCTAAATGCCTGTTGGTCAGAAGACACAGCAGAGGAAAACACCTGTTTTGGTCTTCTGACCAAAACTTTCATAGCCTTACATTTAAGTCATTGCCAAATGTATTCTCGGTGGTGGATTGTTTTGTAGTATGATTGCTATATACTTGAAGCTAAAAAATGCCCTCCGTTATGTCTATGACTGACGCACACAGCAACGGAAGTTCAAAAATCATTCAGTTTAACCCACTTACCTATTTCTTAAATGAAATGGAATAAACCCAAAAAAAGTCCCTAAAACACAAAAAACCCTCGAGTTTTGTTATTACTTATTTACAA
>JAHDDA010000174.1:2109-5919 GCA_020629595.1 Chitinophagales bacterium | reverse complement strand
TTAATGAATACAATTATAACCTAAAACAGACGAGCTTGTTCAATTCAACATTCATCAATCAAAATTAATAACTGCTTGTATGGCGTGATGATCGCTTAACCATTTTTCGCCATTTTTACCCCACTCTATTTCTGGAATTAGCATTTTTTGTTGTGATTTGGTGTTAACTCCATTTGGTTTTACAAAAATGTAGTCTATTTCACTTCCTTTTTCATTTTCAGAAATTCGGTAGGTTGAACCTTTTGTATTTTGTAATTCGTATTCTGGAACGTCTAAAACTTCTATCATTTTTGAGTATGCCGTTTGTCCTTTTCTGGTATTAAAATCGCCACAAAGTATTTGAGGAATATTGTCTTTTTCAAACTCGTTTATTAAAGTTTTTATCTGTTTCATTTGGTCAAGTCTTAGCTCATCGCTTCCACTTGCCTGTAAATGTGTTCCTAAAATCTGAAAAGTTTGTCCTTGCCAGTTTCCTTCCATTAATAAAACGCCTTTGTTGGCTATGGCATCAATACCTTTTTTAGTTCTAAATTTTAATTGTGCTAACTCTTTTAACGGAAGTTTACTAAAAATGGCAATCCCACTATTTGTTTTCGGAAAAATAGCTTTATTGGCTGGTCCATATTGGTATGGATATAATTCTTTAAGTTTTCGTTTTAATTTTTTCCTAGCAAAAGGATTAAAAATTTCTTGCCAAACAATAATATCAAAATCTTCATTTTTTACATATTCAACAATTCCTTGGGTACGTTGTAGTTTTTGCGTTTTACCTACTTCTTTTGATAAAGCAGTTACCGCAGGCAACATATAAATATTCCACGAAAGAATTTTTAGTGGTTCTTGTTGATTTTTAAGTTCCAAATTTTGAGCAAAAATATGGCAAGTTGAAAATAGAATTAGGAAAATAATTTTTTGCATTATTTAATTTCGTTATCATTAACCAATAGTAGCTGTTCGTGGTAATTTTCAATTCGAGCATTAGCATTATTATCTACCAATAAAATAACCACCATCATTGCAATTATTGTGGTGCAACTTGCTCGCCAAATTGGTTTATCAACGAAAATAATTAACAAGCAGGCTACTATTATAATTATAGGAATTATTTTAAAAACGATTGTCCTATATTCTTTCATTGATTGCTCAGTTCGGCTTATTTCCGATTGCACAAAAGCCATCTTATCTTGGTTGTAGGCTTTTGTAAAACTATTTACCCTAGATTTATTGGCGAAAAAAATACCTAAGCCAACTGCCAAAATTAAAATACCAGCAACTAAGTTAGGAATAAAAAAGGCTTTAGCAATTTCTGTTTTTCCTAATTGCCTAAAACCAAAGCTTGCTACTAAGAATAATATGCCGAAAAATATGAAAAATTGGGCTGAAAAAACTTCGGCTTTCGCCCAGTCGGTTGCTGTTTTAAGTATATCCATTTTTTTGATTTTAATGTTGATTGTTATTTTATGTTACTTGGACTATATCCATAAGCTTTTTTGAAGGCATAAGAAAAATGTGATAGATTTTCAAAGCCTACTGAATGATAAACTTCTGTAACCTTTTGCTTTTCATTTGTAAGTTTATAATGGGCTAAATGCAATCTTTTTTCGGTTAGCCATTTACCTGGTGTGTTGTTAAATATTTTTTTAAAGTCAGTTTTAAAAGTTGTTAGGCTTCTACCTGTTAAAAAAGCAAACCTTTCTAATGGAAGATTATACATAAAATGTTCTTCCATATATTTTTCAAGATCAATTTTTCCAACTTCACTAAATGTCCCTAAAATGGTGCTTGCTCGCTTATCAACTGAATCAATAATCGTTAAAATTTCTTGTATTTTAATATTGACTATTTCACAGGGCAATTCGTCTTGCATTTCGAAATAAGGTAAAAGCGATACAAAGTAACTATCTAATAAAGTGTGTGATTTAATGGGTCTTTGTTTAGAAATATTTTCTGTCCAGCTTGCTAAAATAGGACGATTAAGATAAAATCTACGTAATTGTTCTTCAGGCAGCAATATTGATACACATTTGAAAGCTTGGCTATTAATAGGTTTTTTTATACTTCTAGAAAGCTGGTTTTTAGGTACTAAAAGTGTATCGCCTGCTTTAAAGATTAAGGTATTTTTACCATAAGTTATTAAAAGCTCACCTGAATAAATATGGGCTACAATATGTTGGGGCGAAATATTTTCCCAAGTAAATTGCTTTTCTATTGTACTGGTTAAAAAAACTTTGCCCTTTTCTATTGTATTTGAAATTTTCATTTTCACAAAAAGTTATTTTTGTTTCTAAAGTTATACCTCAAATTTTTCTCCAGTTGCTTCTTCTGAAACAGTCCATAATTTTTCCATAATTACTTTATCTACCACAAAAGGTTCTAACTTACATTCGCCAACTGGTCCACTAAAGTTCATCACTCCTGTTGGTCCATAGTAGGCTCTTTGTTTTAAGTTTTCTTCAGTCGCACACATTATTTCTGGGTAAGCTCCTTTTTCGGCAGATTGAACAATTGGAAAAGCAGACATAATTGACCAAACAATTCTAGTAGCCAAAGGTGAATTATCTCTTATAAGCGAAGTTTTTGATGCCCCAGGATGACACACATAAACCTTTGTGTTTTTATTGGCTTTTTGTATTTTGTTTTGTAACTCGTAGGCAAACATCATTTGAGCCAATTTGCTGTGGCAATAGGTGTTGTTAGGGTGGTAATTTTTATCAAAATTCATATCATCGAACTGAATGGTTTTTAAACCCATTTTATGCCCTTCACTTGCTACCACTACAATTCGCCCTCTCGATTGTTCTATTTTGTCAAATAATAAATTTGCCAATAAAAAATGCCCATAATGGTTTATGCCTATATTGCGTTCAAAACCATCGGGTGTAAATTCTTGCTTGGCTATTTGGGCAATGGCGGCATTGCAAATTAGGGCATCAATTTGTGGTATCTTTTCATTTACTTCTTTAGCCGCATTTCGCACCGAAGCAAATTCGGATAAATCCATAATGACATACGAAACTTTAATATTTTCACCTAATTGTGCTTTTAAATTGGTTATTGCCTTAGTTGATCTTTCTTTGCTTCGGTTTAGCATAACTACCTCTGCTCCTTTACTCAAAAGTATTTTACTTGCCTCGAAACCTGCTCCTGTATTTGCCCCTGTAATTAAGTAAGTTTTCCCACTTAAATTATCTATTCTTTCTGGAAGCCAACCTTGTTTACCAAATTGATTGTTGCTCATTGTTGTTTTAATTTGAATTAACTTGGCGTAAAGTTATTCATATTATTAGAGCCAGACTTTGTTTAAAAGTCAAAAATGCTTTGTTTATAGGGCAATTTTTTAATTTTCTATTTTCCTAAGTGTTAACTCATATTCCAAACGTTCTTCGCTAAGATTAACCCCAATAATTGTTCCTTTACCATCAATTAAATAAGCAGTTGGTATTTTTTCAAAATCGAAAAGAAAGGGAACGGCAGATTTTTTCATTCCAATTAAATCGGCAACGTGGTACGTCCACTCTTCAATGCCATCTTTTTGCATAGATTTTTCCCACACTTTTTGGCTTTCATCTAAATTTACATAATAAATTTCAAAGCCTTTTTCGCCATCTTTAAATTGCGTATTCAAATATTCTCGTCTAATTCTTTTTAGTTCTGGGTGTTTTTCTCGGCAAGGTTTACACCACGAAGCCCAAAACTCAACCAAAACAATTTTGTTTTCTAAATCTTTTATAGCAATAGAATCTCCTTGTAAATTTGGCAATCTTAATTCGGGAATTTTATAGCCGTTATACAGTAGTTTTTTCTTACTAT
>JAHDDA010000174.1:0-2009 GCA_020629595.1 Chitinophagales bacterium | reverse complement strand
AAGAATTTAAGTAAAGTTTACAAGATTTTAAAATAAGTTGCAATCTTACAAACTGATTAACTGATAAATTGATAAAATTAACACGATTTTAAAGCGAAGGTTGATAAAATACAAGGCATTTCAAAATTTAAAATTCTAAATTTGCACTCCAAATGTCGTACACAATAAAAGTTGCTGAATTTGAAGGACCGTTTGATCTTATTCTATATTTTATAGAACGAGATGAATTGGATATTTACGATATTCCAATTTACAAACTTACCGAAGATTTTTTGGCTTACATACGGCAAATGGAAGCTATGAATATAGATTTGGCAAGCGAATTTATTTTGGTAGCGGCAACTTTAATGCGAATAAAGGCAAAAATGCTTTTACCTCGTAAAGAAGTGAATGAACTTGGGGAGGAAATTGACCCACGTGAAGAATTGATTCAGAAATTGATTGAGTACAAAAAGTACAAAGCTGTAATTGAAGATTTACATTCATTGGCAGAAGATCAATCAAAGAAATTTTTGCGAGGAAATATAAAATCGGAAACAAAACGTATTTATAGTAGTTTTTCTAATGATTTAGATTTAGAGTCGATTAGTTTGTTCAAGTTAATGCGTGTTTTTCAACGTACTTTAATAAAATTAGAAGAACGAAACGAAAAACATCTGCACGAGATTGAACGTTATGGTTATACAATAGAAAATCAGAAACAATGGCTTTGTAATAAATTACTTAGTGTTGATAAAACTGATTTTGAAAACAGCTTTGCCGTTTGTAGAGATAAACTGGAAGCAATTTTTAGATTTTTGGCACTTTTAGAATTAATTCAAGAAAGAGGTGCAGAAATACAATTAGGAATAGGAATTAATAATTTTTGGATTCAAGCGGGTCCACGTATATTAGAAATAAATGCCCAATTCAGCAATACCAACTAAAGAGAAAAATATAAAAAATGAGGCACTTGACGATGTTCAAGCTGAAGAATTATTGAAAGAATTGCGTCCCTCACGAATTGTTTTGCCTATTCTAATTGGTTTAGGAGTTATTGCTTTTTTACTTTATCGAGAGTTTGATGTAGAAAGCTTACAAGCTATTGATTGGCGTTGGCAAACTGGTATATTTTTTACCTTAGCTATTATTTGTGCTATGGCTCGCCAATTTGCGTATATGTGGCGAATACGTGTACTTACCGATGGTGAATTAAGTTGGAAAAAGGCTTTTCAAATTATTGCTATTTGGGAATTTAGTTCTTCGGTAACGCCAACAATGGTGGGCGGAACTGCTGTTGGTTTATATATGCTTACTAAAGAAAAATTTAGTTTAGGACGTTCTACTACAATTATTCTTTCTACCATTGTGGTTGATAGCTCGTTTTTTATTACAACAACCATATTTTTCTGGTTAATTTATGGTAACTGCCTTATTGTTCCTGAATTTTGTAATAATTCATCATACAACTTTTTTACCGATAGTTATTGGACTACGCCTTTTTTAATGGCATTCATTTTTATGACTTTCTACACCACCACTTTTGCCTATGGTTTGTTTGTAAATCCTCGTACTTTTAAATGGTGGTTGAATAAAATGACTTCGTGGAGTTTTACAAAACGCTGGAACGAAGCCGCTAATAAAATGGGCAACGATATTATTTTGGCTTCAGATGGTATAAAAAATAGTAAATGGACCGATTGGGCTCAATTGTATTTATCTACTGCTTTGGCTTGGAGTACTCGTTTTGGTGTGGTAATGTGCCTTATTTATGCTATTATGCAAGTTAGCGATGTGTTTTTGTTATACGCTCGCCAGTTGGTTTTGTATTTAATTTTGGTTTTAACGCCTACGCCTGGTGGCTCTGGAATGGCTGAATTTGCTTTTGGGCATTTTTATTCCGATATAATTTTAGATACAGGCTTGGCAAGAGTTGTTGGGGCTTTTTGGCGATTGTTAACCTATTATCCGTATTTAATTTTAGGCGTTTTTGTTTTACCTGTTTGGGTGGCAAGAGTTTATGGAAAGAA
>JAHDDA010000173.1 GCA_020629595.1 Chitinophagales bacterium | reverse complement strand
TTAAGTACCTGAATTTACAAACAATTGGTAGTGCCTGTATTTTTAGCCCTGACAGGTTTTGAACCCTGTCAGGGCTGATAATTGAAAAATATTAGTTTTGAGCACTTCCCTTGTACTGTGCGTGGCAGTTATAGACGTAAAGGAGAAACTATTTCCATTTAATATTACAACCAATACTTGGCTTTTGCTCTCCTTCGTAAACTTTTCCTTCTACTAAGCAATTGAGCACTGCTCTTATAGATGCACCATCTGCCTCTAAACCATTTGTAGGGCGTGAATCGTCTAACTGACCACGATAAATACACTTATTTTCTGCATCAAAAATACTAAAGTCTGGTGTACAAGCGGCATCGTAAGCACGTGCAACATCTTGAGTTTCGTCATATAAATATGGGAAAGGAAATTGCTTGTCTTTTGCCAATTTTTGCATCAATTCTGGACCATCTTGAGGATGAGTTTCAATATTATTTGATGAAATTGCAATAAAGCCAATCCCTTTTTCTTTGTAATCATTGCCCAATTTTACCAATTCGTCTATTACGTGAACAACAAAGGGACAATGGTTACAAATAAACATTACCACTGTTCCTTTTTCGCCCTTAAACATATCGTAATCAACTTTATTACCTGTAATTGTATTGGGTAAAGTGAATTTTGGGGCTTGAAAACCCAACATAATTTGTGTTGTTTCTACTGCTGCCATATTTATTGGTTATTAGTTTTTGAGTGTTAAGTTTTTAGTTACTTAAATTCAATTTTTAACTTTTCTAAAATCTCATAAGCTGGAATAGCAAAAGCCACACCTTCTATGCCAAAGCCTTTAAGTTTAGCATTTACCACACCTATTACTAAACCATTTTCTGCTACTAAAGGTCCTCCACTATTGCCACTATTAATACTTGCATCTGTTTGAATTAACTTTGTTCCTGCATCTCTATCTCTGAAACCAGAAATAATTCCTTTAGAAATAGTTTGTCCTAAATCGGCTGAAGTTGGTGTACCAATAGCATAAATATTTGAACCAAAATCTACCTCTTTACGAGTCGATAAATTAAAATATGGTAAATCTTTATTTGACTTAATTTTTAATAATGCTAAATCTGCCGCCTTATTTGAACGAACAATTTCAACTTTATCAATCACATCGCCATTGTTTAGTGTAACCTTTAAATCTTCTTGTTGAGTAATTACGTGGTAATTCGTAACAATATATCCATCATCAGAAATAAAAAATCCACTTCCAAAACCTTTATCTCCTTCTATTGTAACAGCAGCATCTAATGACTTGCTAATATTTATAACTTTATTAGCATTATTGTTTTTAATTGTAATTGCTTCAAAAGTTGATTCTTTAACGCTTTCAGAATTATCTGTTAATAGTGCTTGAACATCTTTAGTGTGTATAAACTCTGAAAAACTGTATTTAATTGCGTCTTCAACTGTTAATTTGAAAGCATCAATTCCATTATCTCCTTTATTATTAAAAACTACTTCTCCAGAACGTGCTTTAATTTTCTTTTCAAACAAAACTTCTTCATAAAGATTAATAATTTCCCAATTAACTCTTAAACTTGAAGAAATATAATGTGAACTTGCATTTCTTTTTACTTCTAACATTTCGTATAGTTCTAAGTCTGTAACCTTAGCTCTTACTCGTAAGTTTTCAGAAAATGATTGTGAAAAAATTCCAGTTTTAGTTGTATCAATGTAACCCGTAGAAATCAAAATTTCATTTAAGGCATCGGTAAAAATGGTATTTTCTAATTTAATTTCTGCTTTTTCAACATTTCTCTTGCTAACAAAAGTATTTTCTTTATTTTTTCTGTAGTTTTTATTAGAATTGTAAAAATGGTAATTATCTCCTCCTAATTCAGTATCAATTTCTATTTGAACAATTTCAATTAACTTTTCATTTTCCGTTCTATTAGGAATTTTTTTGTATTTTTTCTTAGGTAATTTTACATTTTTATCAAACCTTGTTTTTCTACTTGACATTGCATCCACAGTACCACTTACAACAGCAGCCCCAGTTAAGCCCATACCAATATATCTTTGAGTTGATTTATCTTCTAAGTTACCATTATCATCATAATTTTCAGATCTAGAACTTAAGAACATTAACATACCATAAAACGCTGGTATGTAATACAGCTTAGATAAAATACTTGTTTTATTTGCAGCAAGCACTGTTCTACCATCTAAATATTTATCAGATTTTATAACTAACTGTGCATCATCTCCATCACATTCAATTTTATACTTTCCAGAACTATCTTTCTTAACTAATTTATCATTTGCATAAACTTTATCGCCTCTTTTGGTAGAAATATCCATTTTTTGCGATTTAGGAAGGATTAAAGTTGCACAGCTTGAGAATAAAATGGCAATTAATAGAAATGAACTTAAAATTCTCATAAGAAAATTAATTTATTGTTTTTTGAATTAAAAAAAAGCGACAAGTATTACTTGTCGCTAAGAACTAAATTTTATTAATATACCGAAATTAAAATTCTAATTTCAAATACTTTTTAATTTTATCGGCGGGAATACCAAAGGCAACACCTTCAATACCAAAACCTCGAAGTTTTGAGCTTACAACACCTATTAATTCAGCGTTTTTATTTACCAATGCTCCCCCACTGTTTCCTGCATTTACACTTGCATCTGTTTGAATGGCTTTTGTGCCATCTTCCATTTTTCTAATACCAGAAACAATACCTTTTGAAAGTGTTTGCGATAAATCGGTAACCGTTGGTGTTCCAATAGCATAAACTTCTTGTGCAATATCGGGCAATCCTTTAGTGCTTACTTTTAGTGGTTTTATACCTACTGTATTTATTTTTAATAAAGCTAAATCGTGCTGACGACTTACTCGCACTATTTCAACATTTTCAAATTCTTCGCCATCATTTGTTACAATTGAAACTTTTTCGTCTTTTGCCACTACGTGATAATTGGTTACAATATAACCATCTGAACTAACAAAAAATCCACTACCATGAAAATCTTTTCCTTTAATGGTTACGTTTGCATTCAAGGCTTCCCCTAAATCTTTAGCATATCCATTTTCGGCAGATAAACGTAAAACTGGAAGGCTTTCTTCTTCGGTTTTAGAAGACTTATCACGTAGTAAAGTTTGAACATCTTTTGAATTAATAAATTTAGACAAAGCAACATTTAGTGCATCTTGAATTGAGTTTCTTAGTGCATCGCCTTGGTCTGTTGAACCTTTATAAACGTGTTGTCCTGATTTTGTTTTCGTTGTTTTTTCATAAATGGCTTTTCCATAAATATCTAAAACTTCCCATTTTGTTTTTACTTCTGAAACTAAGAAACCAGTTCGGAAATTAACACGTGTAATTACCTGATCAATTTCAAAATCTTCAATTAAAGCCTGTATAACTAAATTGTTATCGTAAGAGCTTTTAAAAAGTGTTTTAGTTGTGTCTATATATCCAAGTTCAGATAAAGATTCGTTCAGTACATCTGTAAAAATGGTGTTATCTAATTCTAACTTTTCGCTTCCCTTGTATGTACTTGTTGAATAAGTTCTGTTTTTTTGAAAATTCTTTAATCCAGCATAAATTTTACCAGTTGAATCATCTAAATCAACATCCACTTCTATTTTTTCTACATAAATTTCTTTTACATCATCTGTTTTAGCAGGGATTTTTTCTTGTTTTTTGGGTAAATTTATTGAACCTTGATAACGGCTTTTACGCTTGGAAAATGGAAATATATCGAAAAAAAGTCCGTAAATTCCACCTGTAATTAAACCTCCACCAGCTAAAGCTCTGCCTTCTGAATTATAATCTGAAGTAGCTGACAATAAAATCCCAGCTCCAATCATTCCCACATCTACCCATATTAGTTTTGAACCATGATGATGAGCAATTGCTACGTTTCTGTCTAAATATCCATCGGTTTGAATGGTTAATTGTTTAGGAGATTTGTCAACTTTAACGGTAATTTTACCATCAATTGGTTTTACTTTAGTGCCATCAACTAATAAAACATCTTTTTTACGAGAGTTTATATCAATTTCATGATTGCTTGGTGCAAAAATATTAGCACAACTTTGCAACATAAAAGAAGCAATTAAAAGCAATAGGAATGTTCTTTTCATTTTTGAATGTTTCTTATAAAAAATAGGTCGTATTATAAACGACTTTACAAACTTAATTATTTATTGTGGTAAAATTATAATATTTAAAAGGCTTATTTTGAAATGCTAACATTCAAAAACTCTTTAATAGCAGTATAAGGAATTGCAAAAGCTACTCCTTCAATTCCCCAACCCGATAATTTTGAGCTTACAATTCCTAAAAGTTCCCCATTTTCATCAACCAATGGTCCTCCACTATTTCCACTATTTACACTTGCATCTATCTGAATTAGTTTATTGCTTTCATCTAGTTTTCTAATACTAGAAATGATTCCTTTAGAAATGGTTTGTGATAAATCTTGCCCTTTGGGTGTTCCAATTGCATAAATTTCAGTTGCAACATTAATTTTTTTATCATCAATTATAGAAATAGATTTGGTATTTGTTGCTTCAATTTTTAGCAATGCTAAATCTGTTGATTTACTAATATTTATAATTTCTGGATTTTGATACTCATTGCCTTCACTATCAATTATTGTAATATCATCTTTCATATTGGCAACAACGTGATAATTGGTAACAATGTATCCATCATCACTTATAAAAAAACCACTTCCATGCGAATCTTTATCTTTAATGGTTAAAGAGGCTTCAATAACATTAGAAAGTTTTGTTACAGAGTTAACATTATTTACTGCTACTTTTTCTGGAATAGAAACTTTAGGTATGTTTACTACTTCATTTCTAACATTTTCCATATTTAGGAAATTCGCCATTCCTATTTGCATTGCATCAGCAAATGCAATGTATAATGCCCCAATGTAATCTCTTTCATTTTGTTTTTGGCTGGCGTGAACTATCTCACCAGATTCTACTACCATTTCTTTTTCTAACACAGGAATATTGTAAGCATCTAGAAGCTGAAAATTAACTTTTGCTTTAATTTTTGAAAAGTTAGACGAATAACTACTTGAACCTATCATTTGATACAATTTCACATCTTTAAAAATAATGTTCAAATTATTTTCTGTGGTATAAGGATTTTGTAAAATTGTTTGAGTTGTATCAATAAATTCAGCTTCAACCAAATCGTTAAACAACACTTTGTATAAATACTGCTCTTCAACTTCACTAATTTTAGAATCTTCTAAGCTACTTTTTTTAGGGTCATAATTAGTTCTATAATTGAAAGTCGAAATGTATTGATAAAATTGCTCTTTCTCTTTGTCAAAATCAAACTTAATTTCATTTAAATAAACATATTTCTCAGCTTTATCTTTCTTGGCTATTTTTTTTATTTTATCAATTTTTGCATCTTTTCCAAAACCATGTTTTAGGCTTAACGCATAAAATTTATCTAAATATCCTTCTTCTTTAATTATTAGTTGATTGGCATAATATGTTCTAAAGTACTTGTATTTCCCATTGCCTTTAGGCTTTATTTCTAAGCCATTTACTAATACTTCTTGATCTTTTTCTATAGGCAATGGAATTGTGGCATAGCCTTGAGCATTTAAAGATTGAAAATTGAAGCAAAAGAATAATAAAGAGCAGACAAAAAGTTGTTTAATTAAGTTCATTATGTAGATTATATATTAAAAAAAGTCGCTAATTCAATAAGAATTAACGACTTAGCAAATCTAAATATTTCAAATTGAATAAACAATTTAATTCAGAGAAATCTTTCTCATTCGTAAACTTTGAGGTGTTACTTCTAAATATTCATCATCTGTAATATATTCCATTGCTTCTTCTAATGAAAAAATAATTGGTGGCGTAATTTTAACCGAATCATCTGCTCCTGAAGAACGCATATTCGTTAATTTTTTTCCTTTAATTACATTGATGGCTAAATCATTGGCACGAGAGTTTTCACCAAT
>JAHDDA010000172.1:1620-6006 GCA_020629595.1 Chitinophagales bacterium | reverse complement strand
ATGCCATTTCCGTCAATATCAATTTCTAAATATTGATTTATAGTTGCTCCATTGTTGTACCAGTCATTAAAATCGAGGTTGTTAATTATTCCATTATTGTCATAATCGCCACCAAACATCACATAAGCTCCATTCACAAATTTCATAGGTTCTACACCCATTGCTTTATCTTGCGATGTTGTAAAATCATAAAAAGTTTCATCTGTTAGCGCTTGGCTACTCATAATACTTAAATGCCCACGATGGTGTACCGAAACATAATAAGCTCCAAAAACATTGGCTTCTGGAAATACAACACAAGATTCACCACTTGTATTTACAACTTCACCTGCTTCATTTACAAAAACAGCCTGTTTGT
Organism: Chitinophagales bacterium; assembly: GCA_020629595.1. GTDB lineage: Bacteria > Bacteroidota > Bacteroidia > Chitinophagales > UBA2359 > JAHDDA01. The sequence goes on along the minus strand of JAHDDA010000172.1, from coordinate 5,648 downwards.
CTATTAAGTTACCTTCAGCATCACGCAAACAAACCATTGCCCAATCTACCATTTCAGGTATTTGTGTCATATCATACGTTTCAACACCAACATAATTCCAGGGTGCTGAGGCATAAGGTTGCGTTGTAGGCATAAGCCCAGCACTTGCTAAATCGATGCCCATAGTGTTGCCATCCCATTGCCCTTCAAAAAGCACCTTCAAACGAATTGAAAATTTGGCAATGCCTGTACAAGCTAAATTAAAATCGCAAGTATGTAGGTTTTCTACAAAAGTAAGGTCTTGTAAAAATGTGTTTTCGCAATAAGATTCTGGCATTAATTCTCCGTTTGTAGCACAAAGCCAATTGCCATTACAATCGTAATACGAATCGGCATCATCAATAAAATTACAATCGCTATCTGCAAAAACAATATATTCGCCTGCTGAGTTTTGATACAAATCTACGGTACAAACACAATCGTTATTCAATAATTGAGCTGTCCAACTTAAATCACCGCCATCGGTACAGTTATTGGTAGGCTGGCTACATTCTCTTATCACTTCCTGAAAAATTAAATTTGCTTCAAAATTAGTAGCACACGCATCTTGGTAACAAAGTTGGTTTCCTGCACAATCGTAGTAAGTATTTGGCATATCAAACGGACAAGTATCATAATTTACTAAAATGATGGCATTTCCATATTCATCAATATATTTTTCGGCTCTACAAATACAACTATCTTCTGCCAATAACTCGTCTAACCAGTTATAGTTTTCAGTGGCACAAGGTTGCGGACAATTATGTATGGTTTGAATAAACTGTAAACTTTCAATATCAAATAATTCGGTACAAGTATTCATACCAGCAAAGCCACCTGTGTAACATAAATAATTTCCCTCACAATCGAAATAATTTGTTGTACCATCGGCAACCATAAAAGAAGGAGAACTTACAAATATTGACACACCATTTGGCGTAATATATTCATTTAATTGACATTGCATTATATCTGGCTCAAACCAATTTGTATTACATTCTGGCAAAATAATAATTGGTTCACAAGGGAAAACAATTCGTACAAAACTCAATTCGTGCAATTGTGTATCATAATTATCTGGATTACACACACCCGCTGGCAATGGTTGAGGATAGAAGCCACCTGACTCACAAATAAAATTACCCTCACAATCATAATAGCCATAGCCAATATTTGCAATTAATGGGTCTTCTAATGTTTTATAAATAGTTTCGCCAAAGGCGTTTACATATTCCTCTAAACCACAAGCTCCTGTATTTTCAAACCAAGTTTCGGGATAACAAAAATAATTAGGGCAAGTATTTATATTCTGAACTAAGGTTAAATTACCCACAATTTCAGGGAAAAACATACAATCTTGCGGTTGCGGTTCGGGTGTTGGATAACCTCCTGAGTAACAAATCAAAGCTCCTTCACAATCATAGTATTGATTTGGTGCATCCATCAAAATTGGCGAAGGTTGTGCAATAAATATTGTTTCGCCATTTTCATTTACATACTCATCTAATTGGCAATAAGCATCATTTGGTGTAAACCAATCGGTATTGCAAAAAGGAGGGAATATTACGCCTTGACATTCAACAATGGTTTGCACAAATTGAAGTTCATGTAATTGTGTTTCATAATCTGTTTCATTACAAACAGAAGGAGGTAAAGGAATTGGATAAAATCCATTAGCTTCGCAAATAAAGTTACCCTCACAATCGTAATATAAATTAGGGGCATCGGCAATTAATGGATCATTGGTTGTTACAAAAATAGATTCGCCAAAAGCATTTACATACTCATCTAGACCACAAGCACCAATTTCAGAAAACCAGGGTTCTGGGTCGCAAATTACAGGTGAACAATCTTCATCCATTGTAAATTCGTAAGTATATTCACAACCAATTGTATTTGTTGCTAAAATGGTGTAATTTCCTACGGCTAAATCTGTTCTTTCGGCACTTGTTCCACCATCACTCCATAAAAGTGTTACGCCTGGGTCGTGAATAACGGTAGCTTGTCCGTTTGCCATTCCACAACTTGCCTCGGTTATACTAGCGCTTGAAATAAAAATATAAGGTGCTTCACTTTCTGTTTGAATACCAAAGGTTTGATAAGATACGCAACCATTTGAGTTGGTTATTTTTGCGTGAAAAGTATTTTGATTTATACCATCAAACACAATTCCATACATTGGAAAACCTGCTAAATTTTCTATTGAAATGCCGTTGCCTACTAATTCCCAATTGCTATCGAACCACTGAATATCTAAATTCAAAGCATCAGTAATAATTTTAATGCTTCCGTCTAATGCTTCGGGGCAGGTTTCGTTCATTACTTCAGCATTGTATGTTGTTGTATTCAAATTGCTAACAGTAAAGCATTGTTCAAATATTAAAACAGGATCAGAACCTACAAATGTACCGTCTGGTGGTGTTGGTACATCAAAAACATCAACACAATAAACACCTGCTTCTAAATTGTGTAGTATTGTTCCTTCTGCTCCATTATCCCATAAGTACATTAGTTCTTCAACGGGCGTATCTCCAAAAAACCACCCAGGTTCTACGGTAATTTCTAACGTTCCATCGGCAGCACCACAACTTGGTTCATTTACTGAAGGAATCATTATTAAGGTTGGTCCATAAGAAGGTTGAATCCAACGTAATTCATCTACTTCAAAACCCGAATTAAATGCCCATTTTTCTAATTCTGACTGAAAAGGCATATCGGCTATAAAAGCATAATTACAAGTTTTGGCAATTGTAGTTGCCAAATCAAAAGCATCTGTTTCACGCATTATATGACCAACAGCACAAGCAGTATTGTAGTTATCAATAAAATAAGGCGTTTGATTTGTATGATAGGTATTTTTAGGGAAAGTCCCTTTTTTCCAATAATCATTTAAAACATCAAGTGCCATATTTCTTTTTTGTTGTTGAATAGGCGTTAAGTATTTTGTATTTTTATTACGTAGTGTTTTTTCAACTAGCATTAAGTGTGTTTGAATTAAACTCTCATGATCTGTAAAACTTAATTCTTCTTGTAAAACATTGTTTTTAACCTTGTTTACATTTTCACTTAAATACCATTGAGCATTCAAATTTTGTAAATGCGACAAAAGCATTTTTTCTTTTTGATAGTATTGTTTTTCTGCTTGTTGAGCAAAAATAGTAAGGCTAAAAATTGTGATAAAAAAGAGCGATAAACTAATTTGTATTATCTTTTTCATATCTATAAATTTTGAGAAGGTTTTATAATTTCATCATCAAAAACTGTGCTGAATGTTTAAATTTAAACTATTTAATAATTAAATAATTGAAACAATATTGGCTTATTGTACGGGAAACTATTGTTCCTTAAAACTTCCAACAAGTTGATTTTGAAAACCTAAGCTTCTCAAAAACTTATATATTCAACAATGTAATTCTGCCATTATCAAAAATTGTAGCAATTACATTATCTTCAAAATCTATGTGCGAGTTGGTATGTAAATACAATTTTGCTTTATTATCTGATACGTAAACATTGTTTTCATATTGACCAATATAAAGCTCAACATCTCTTTTTACAGCAAAGTGTTTTTCTGGTGTACTTTCATCAAAAACCATTAGTGCAACATTGCCTTCTATTAAATTAAATACTCTTTTTATGGCATTTTTCACATCAAAGTTGCCATAAATTACGTACCACTCTAATAAATTAGCTATTACGGTTTCTTGCGATTTGTTTTTAAAATCGTAACCATAGTTAGTTAACAATTTAATTAATGTGTTTTTGTTAGTAATTGAACCTTTTAATAAAATAGAAATTTTTCCATTCTGACTTGGTCTAGTTTCAAAGTTACCATCTAATGGAGCTCTATCATTTAAAGGGTTGTTATTTGAATTTGGGTTTTGCATAGCCTTAAATTTTTTAGGTTTAATCAATTGTTGCAATTTGACAATCTAAATTGCTTTTGAATTATGATTCAAAGAAACTTCAGATTTCAGCTATTTTCTATTTAAAATCGAACAATCAATTCT
>JAHDDA010000172.1:0-1520 GCA_020629595.1 Chitinophagales bacterium | reverse complement strand
GGGGTTGCGGCTGTATTATTTACAGGTTTGTTTTTTGGTGGCTTAGATGCCAGTCTTAAAATTCCAGAAATAATTGCCTATTTAGGACTTTCTTTATTTGTATATTCAATAGGTTTAAGTTCGGGACCTGCATTTTTTGAAAGTTATAGAAAAAATGGTTTAAACGATTTTATTTTCATTCTTGCTATGCTCCTATTTTCAGGTTTAATTGCTGTGGCATTGTGGGTGTTGTTTGGTTTTTCTGCCGCAACCATTACAGGAGCTTATGCAGGAAGCACCACCAATACACCAGCTCTGGCTGGCGTAATAGATTATATTGGTTCGCTGGGCAATTCGGCTCAAAATACTACACTTATGGAAGATGTAGTTATTGGCTACACTTTTTCTTATCCAATGGGGGTTTTAGGAGGAATTTTTGCCATTTTATTAATGGAAAATTTACTTAAAATTGATTACGAAGCCGAAAAGCAAATACTAAAAAAACAATTTCCAATTGAAGAATCATTGAGCAGTAATGCCATTGAAATTACCAATGAAGCAGTTTGTAATCTTTCCATTCGTGATTTACTCAAAAAATATAATTGGGATGTTTCTTTTGGTAGAATTTATCAATACGAAAAATTTAGCTTGGTTCGCTGGGATACAACTTTTAATGTAGGCGATATTGTTGTAGTTGCTGGAAGTAAAGAAAATATTGCTGAAGTTTGTGAAACAATTGGTCAGTTTTCAGATTCTGATATAAAATACAATCGTTCAAAATTCGATACCAGAAGAATATTTGTTTCTAATTCCGATGTTGTTGGAAAAACAATTGCTTCGCTTCAATTAGAAGAAAATTACAATGCCGTAATTACCCGCATACGCAGAGGCGATGTAGAAATGTTGGCAAAAGGCGATACTGTTTTGGAATTAGGCGATAGAATACGTTTTATTGCCAGACGAGAAGAATTAAACAGTCTTTCTACTCTTTTTGGCGATTCGTACCAAAAATCTAATCAAGTAAATTTGTTTTCGTTTGGTTTAGGCATTGGATTGGGGCTTTTATTGGGTAGTTTTCAATTTTCTTTGGGCGAAAGTTTTAGCTTTAACTTAGGTTATGCAGGCGGTCCGCTTATAGTGGGTTTATTGTTGGGAGCTTTACGCCGAACTGGTCCAATAGTTTGGGCATTGCCTTATGGAGCAAATGTTACCTTGCAACAAATTGGGCTTATTTTACTTTTAGCATCAATAGGTGTAAGTTCAGGAAATGCTTTTTTTGAAAGTCTTTCGTTTGAAGCAGTTTACATATTTTTGGCAAGTGCTGTTATAAGTTTACTTACCGCTTTTACCATTTTATTTGTTGGCTACAAAATCTTGAAAAAACCTTTTAGCTTACTGTTAGGAATAGTTTCAAATCAGCCTGCTATTTTAGATTTTGCCACCTCTAGAACCAAAAACCGTATTCCAGAATTTGGCTTTGTAATGATGTTTCCAATTGCTGTAATTTCTAAAATTGTTATTGCCCGCATATTGTTTATGTT
>JAHDDA010000171.1:1753-6032 GCA_020629595.1 Chitinophagales bacterium | reverse complement strand
TTGCAAACTTCCAAAAGCGAACTCGTTTGCTCCTTAAAGTTTGTAACTTTAAGCTGCTAAATTTTCTTAAATACATTTAAACACGAAAGAACTGACCTACTCTGCCCTAATAGGGCTGAATTTAGGAATAAAAAATTGCTCCATTTTAAATTTTACAATTCCTCTATTACTTTTATGTGTATGAATGATAAAATCTATTCTTGGGTTAAAACACACCAACAACTAACCCAATATTTAAAAGACAAACAAAACCAACAACAAGAACTGATCGAATTGCTAAAATCAATTGGAATTTCTCCTTTTAGAGATAAAAGTGAAGAAGGCGATTATGATATTGAGTTAACTGAAATTGATCCATTTACTTTTTTCTGTTTTTTCTATAAATATGGTTCAAAAAGACGTTTGAAAAATATACAAAAAATTGCTAAAAAGTTAAATTTACATTATCCAGAAGGAGATAGTGGGATTCCTTCTACCCAAGCACAACAAGTTTGGATGTTTTCGTATAAGTATAAAAGAACAAATAACGAAATAAACAGACTTTGGGATTTCTTTTTCAAAGCATTAGAAGATAAGATTACAGATGAAGATTTTGCTGATATTTTGACAATTAGAAATGTTGGAAAAACAAAGTTAACAGAAGCTCTATTTAATATTCTACCCGAAAAATATTTTCCAATAAATGGTCCTGTGAAACCGTACTTAGAAAATGTTTTAAATATTGATGCTAAGTTCGACACCTTTTCGGAATATCTTGAAATTCTAAAAAAAGTAAAAGAAAAGAATAATAAACCCTTTTACCAAATATCTCACGAATCGTGGGAGTTAGGAAATAGACAAGCCAATTACTGGATTTTTCAGTGTAATCCGAACCATTTTGATATTGAAAATGCCTTGAAAAACGAAGTAATTGATTCTTGGACGGTTACTGCTCATAAAGAAAAAATTATGGCTGGCGATAAAGCCATAATTTGGGTTACAGGTAAAAAAGCTGGTTGCTATGCACTTGCCGATATTAACTCAAAACCAGTATTAAGAACTGAAGAAAGAATTGACGAATCTCATTGGAAAATAGATAAAAGAAGCGAGTTTAGAGCCGATATTTCTATTTCCCACAACTTGATAGATGCACCTATTTTAAAAGAAGAAATTGAACAAATAGAAGCATTGAAAAACTTGAAAGCAGGAAGTCAAGGAACAAATTTTTCGGCTACTAAAGAAGAATACGAAGCTATTTTAGAATTTATCAATCCTTCCAAATTTGAAGTAGTTAAAAATAAATTTAAAAAAGAAGATTTTGAAAATTATATAGCTCATTTACGAAAGATACTAAAGACTATAAATATTGAATACAAAGACCAACGAGTTACTTTCAGCTTAAGAAGTGACAGGCTTTCTTTAACTGTTGGACAACGATATTGTTTTAGTTTATTTTTAAATAAGAATAAAGGGAAATTTGGCGTAGTTTCATTGGAAAAACTTAATGAATCAAGTGAAACTTACAAAGGAAATGAAAAGGTCTTTTTCACTTATTTTAATAATTTTGAGCATATTACAGAAAATTTGAACGAAATTATAGAAGCTGTTAAAAGTGAGTTAGAAAGAACAAATAAATCTGGGTATAGAAGACATAATAACCAAGATTTTGAAAATTATGTATTTGAACGAAAAACTGAAATGAAACCACAAACAAAACCAAAAACCCACCACCCACTCAACACCATTTTCTACGGACCTCCGGGAACAGGAAAAACCTACAATACCATAAAAAGAGCCGTAGAAATTATTGAAGGCAGAAAAATTGATGATTACAATGAAGCCTTGAAAATTTACAAAGAAAAACTACACAATCAAATAGAGTTTATCACCTTTCACCAAAATTATAGCTACGAAGATTTTATACAAGGCTTACGACCAGATACGGAAAATGGAAATTTAGCTTTTGAGAAAAGAGATGGAATTTTTAAAAAGTTAGTTAAGAAAGCTTTAGAAAACCTAAAGCAAAGCAAAGAATCAGAAGAAATACTTAATAAGGAAGCAAGTTTTAATTATGCCTTAGAAATATTTATAGAAGAAGTACAAACACACGAAACACCATTTCCATTAAATGAAACAGTTGACATTATAGATGTTGATGAAGATGCTTTTAGGTATTCTGGTCAAAACTGGAAACACGCTGAAACCAATGGCATAAGAATGAAATTTAGCGACCTTAAAGAATTTTATCTTAATAACATTTCAGAACGAAAAGAAATTAAACTTCTCGAAAATATTTCTTCTTTATCTAAAGTTCATGCTACCTATTATTTATTGGCTTATAATAATTTGAAGAGGCATTTACCAAATAAAAAAGTCGAATTAAAAAAAGAACCACTCAAAAACTACGTAATCATCATAGACGAAATAAACCGAGCCAATATTTCAAGGGTTTTTGGTGAATTAATTACGCTAATTGAACCCGATAAACGCTTTGGCAATACATTAGGAATGGAAATAATTTTACCTTCAGGCGATAAATTTACCATTCCAAATAACTTGTATATAATTGGCACAATGAACACCGCCGATAAATCAATAGCTTTGCTCGATATTGCCCTACGCCGTAGATTCAACTTTGAAGCAATGTACCCACAATACCAAATTGAAGAACACACCATTTACAATAAAGAAGTTTTACAGCAATTAAACGAAGAAATTATTAAAGAAAAAGGACACGATTTTCAAATTGGTCATTCGTATTTTATGGGTGAAGAAAATAAAGACTTGAAAAATGTAATGAATAATAAAGTCATTCCACTTTTATTGGAGTATTTTATGAATGATACCAAAACGGTTATCGAAATTTTACAAAAAGCAGGTTTGGAAGTTGATAAAAATGCTTACCCATTGAGAATTAATAATTGAAAATGGATAGTTGGTAATGAAAGAAAATGTAATTCAGGTAAAAAGTTATGCCTTTGCATTGAGAACAGTAAAACTCTATAAGTACCTTGTTCGTGAACAAAAAGAATATGTACTTTCAAAACAAGTTTTGCGAAGTGGTACAGCTATTGGTGCACTATTGAAAGAAGCTGAGCACGCACAATCAAAAGCAGATTTTATAAACAAAACAAATATTGCCCTGAAAGAAGCAAATGAAACAAGTTTATCGGCTAATGTTACTGAAAGATAGCGAATATATAAGCGTAGAAAGTTACGATTCAATAAATAAAGATGCGGAAGAAATACTAAAAATATTAATTTCAATAGTTAAAACAAGCAAGAAAAATATTACCAAGAAGTAATTCTCAATTCTCAATTCTCAATTAAAAAAATGAACCTATACGAATACCAAAACAAAGTAAAATACAATGCTTCTTTTCAAGATTTAGAAGCGTTTTTAGATGAAGTATGGGCAAAACGAGAGAAAAGTAATTTTTATACTTTAAACAAAGAAGAACAAAGAATAGAAAACCAACGATTTATTCAATTTTTGCACAATACCAAAGAATTAAAATCGAATAAATATGTGGGTGTTATTAATTTCAATGGCGCAACCATAAATCTATTACCAAAAATATTCTACGAAAATACCAATGATACTTCCAATACTAAAATTCACCACATTCAATTGCATTTGCTTTGGTGGTTGCGTTATTGCCGAAAAATAAAATTCCCGAACTATCAAACCAATTTGGGTAATACAAAATCTAATTTTTTTGAAATACTGATTTATCTATTTTCAAAATACACCAAAAACTTATTGCACAATGCCATTTACCAACAATACGAAGAAATAAACCGAGAACTGCCGTATGTAAAAGGACGCATAAATACCCAAAGCTATATAATCCAAAATTTAAGCCGAGGCAGATGGCACAAACTAAACTGTACTTTCGATGCTTTTGAGTTCGATAATGAGTTTAATCGAATAGTAAAGTATGTGGCAAAACTGTTGTTTAATAGTACAAAAAACCAAGAAAATAAACGCAATTTAAGAGAAATACTTTTTATCCTCGATGAAGTTTCAGATGTACAAGTTACTGCCCAACAATGTGCCAAAATACAGTTCAACCCTATGTTTGGCGAGTTTGAAACCGTAAGAGATTATTGCCAATTATTTTTATCGAATAGTGTTTCGTTTAATTATAAAAACGAACTAAAGTTGTTTGCTTTTCTGTTGCCAATGGAATACGTTTTCGAGGATTTTATTTTCGGATTTATAGAAAAAGAATTGCCACAAATAACTGCAAAAGCACAAAAAAGCAACACTTATTTAGATACAAAAAACACCTTTAAA
>JAHDDA010000171.1:0-1653 GCA_020629595.1 Chitinophagales bacterium | reverse complement strand
GAGCTTTTAGAAAACCAATTAAATGAAAATTTAGCTTTGAATGAGTTATTTGAAAACAATAAAAATAGCTTATGCAAAAAACTGAAAGAAATACTATTACTAAATCAAGAAATCCAATCATAACTTACCTTTGCCAAGTGAAATTTAACAAAGGAAATAGAAAACCCAAAAACTTCTTTCAGAAAAAAGAAAGCAGAGCTAAAAAGCAGCTAAAAACAGAAGTTCCAACCTGGCCAATGCGATTAAATAGGTATTTATCGCAATCGGGCGTATGCTCACGCCGAAATGCACGCACACACATAGAAGCTGGCGAAGTACAAGTAAATGGCGAGGTAATTTTAGAAATGGGACACCGAGTAAATGAAACTGATGAAGTTTTGTTTAATAACGAAAAAATTTCGCCTCGACAAAAAACCTACATTTTACTAAACAAACCCAAAAACACCATTACCACCACCAGTGATCCACAAGGTAGAAAAACCGTAATGGATTGTCTTGGACCCGATGGAAAACATCTTTATCCAGTTGGGCGTTTAGACAGACTTACAACAGGCTTACTGCTTTTTACCAACGATGGCGATTTGGCTCAAAAATTAGCACATCCAAGTTACGAAGTAGAGAAACTTTACGCTGTTGAAACCGACAAACCCGTTTCGCCACGAGATATTGAACATTTAATGTATGGCGTAGAATTGGAAGAAGGCACAGCAAAAGCCGATGCTGCCGCTTATATTGAAGGCAAAACAAAACATCACGTTGGCATAAAAATTCACTTTGGCTGGAACAGAGTGGTACGCCGTATGTTTAAAGCATTGGGTTACGAAGTTGTAAAATTAGATAGAACAATGTATGCTGGTTTAACAAAAATGAACGTTCCTCGTGGAAAATTCCGATATTTGAAAGAAGAAGAAGTGCGTAGGTTGAAGTATTTTAATAAATTTGGGGAAAAGTAAATAGGAAAAAGGAAAAGGGAAAATGATGCTAAAACCATTCCTTTTACCCAATTCCCATTACCCTATATCTAAAAAAAATGAAACTAAGAATAGATAAATGGCTTTGGGCAGTTCGTGTTTTTAAAACCCGAACTTTGGCAACAACGGCTTGTTCGGCAGGGCGAGTAAAAATTGATGGTTCAAGTGTAAAAGCCTCTAGGCAAGTAAAAATTGGTGAAAAAATTACTATTAAAAAAGGACAATTAACCATAATTTATGAAGTAGTAACATTAATAGAAAAACGTGTTTCGGCTACTTTGGCAGCAGAAGCCTATATTGACCATTCTCCACCGCCTCCACCACGCCCAACATTTACAAAAAAAGATGCAGCATTTTACGAATTACCTGTTGCTTACCGTAAACGTGGCGATGGGCGACCAACCAAAAAAGACCGTCGTGAAATTGAAAAGCTCAAAGAATCTTTTTGGGAAGATTGGGATGAGGAAGAAAAAAACGAAGAAAAAAAGGATTAGGAAATACGAGAATTATTCAATTGTTGAATTAAGAACTGAACTTTCGCACTTTTTAGTACAGCGTTTATCTATGTTGAAGGTTTGGGGGCTTTGATTTAGTTTTGTTAAACTGTTGTTTTGTTACGAATGTAAGGCTATGAAAGTTTTGGTTAGGAGACTGTGCGTCCCAGACCAAAACAGGTGTTTTC
>JAHDDA010000170.1 GCA_020629595.1 Chitinophagales bacterium | reverse complement strand
CTCCACTTACATTATAAGAACCTGAACCACCAGATATTATATATGTATTGGTTTGTTCACCTGAGTTTTGATCACAATCTTGAACTACTTCTATTGAAATTGCACATTCTTCTGATGGCTTTGCACAGTTGATCGTAGCTAAATAAGAATCAGAACAAGCCGAATCTGCAGCATCCGTTACAGTTATACTTGCACTTTGACCATCGGCATAAGTTACAACTATTGGTGTACCATCATTTACTTCATTTGCATCACCACTTACATTGTAAGAACCTGAACCACCAGATATAATGTAAGTATTTGTTTGTTCACCTGAATCTTGATTACAATCTTGCAAAACTTCAATAGCCAATGTACACTCTTCGGCTTTTGCACAATTTACTGTTTCTTCATAAGAGTCGCTACAAGTAATGTCTGCAACATCAAAAGCTTGTATAGCTGCAACAACTCCATCATTGTGTTCTAAAACAATTGGACTTCCATCGTTCTCACCCACAAAATCACCTGTTACTGCGTAAGTACCCGAACCTCCAGTTATAGTGTAAACATTGGTTTGAATTCCTGCATCTGAATCACATTCAGCAACTACAGAAATTGCAACATCACACTGTGCCATCGTAACGAAGGTACAAGAGAGCAACAGTGCAAAAAAGAATAAAACTTTTTTCATAATACTGTTTTTTGAAAATTTTTATATTAAAAAAATGTATAGTTTCTTACAAAAGAATAGACATAGCTATTCAGCCTGTAAATATACGTACTGTTTTCTGGATTTAAGCATTAAATTTTAATTTTGAAGCTAAAAAACTTAAATAGATAAATCTTTTTACAGTTAGTTTAATTTTTTATTATAATTCGCTAATAATTTAATTATCTCATCAATTAATTTCAAATAATTACATTCTAAATTTGTTGTTGCAAATAATAGTATAAATGAAATTAATTGATGAATTAAAGTGGCGTGGCATGGTTCACGATTATATGCCTGGTTTAGAGCAATTACTCGAAACCGAAAAATGTACCGCCTATTTAGGGACTGATCCAACGGCAGATTCGTTGCACGTTGGAAACTTATCTTCCCTTATGTTATTGATACATTTTCAGCGTTTTGGTCACACCCCAATTGTTTTAATGGGTGGTGCTACGGGTATGGTTGGTGATCCTTCTGGAAAAAGTAAAGAAAGAAATTTACTATCTGAAAAAGATATTCAACATAATTTGGAAGGTCAAAAAAAACAAATGGAGAAATTATTTGACTTTAAAGCTGAAAAAAACCCTGCTTTAATGGTAAATAACTACGATTGGTATAAAAATATGAATATTCTTGACTTTTTAAGAGACATAGGCAAGCACTTAACTATAAATTATATGTCTGCTAAAGACTCTGTAAAAAAGCGAATTGACTCAGGCTTATCTTTTACCGAATTTTCGTATCAATTAATTCAAGGATATGATTTTTATTATTTATGGAAAAATCATAATTGTAAAGTTCAATTAGGTGGTTCAGACCAATGGGGTAATATTACCTCTGGTACTGAGTTAATTAGAAGAATGGGCGGAGGTTCAGCTTTTGCCTTAACTTGTCCTTTAATCACAAAAGCTGATGGAACAAAATTTGGGAAATCGGTGGATGGAGCTGTTTGGTTAGACGAAGAAAAAACTTCGCCATATAAATTTTTTCAATTTTGGATAAACACTTCAGATGAAGATGCAGAACAATATATTAAAAAATTCACTTTACTTTCAAAAGAGGAAATTGAAGGCTTAGTTGCTGAACATAAAGAAGCTACACATTTAAGAATATTACAAAAGAAATTAGCAGAAGAAGTAACTGTTTTAATTCATGGAAGAGAAAAATATGAAAAAGCAGTTGAAGCATCTCAAATTTTATTTAAAGGAAGCAAAGAAGATTTAATGTCACTTTCACCTTCAGACTTACTAGATATATTAGATGGTGTTCCTACTTTTACCATAAAAAAAAGTGATCATAGTGATAATATTGGTGCTATTGATTTTTTGGCAGAACACACAAAAATATTATCCTCTAAAGGTGAGGCTCGCAGAGCATTACAACAAAATTCTATTAGAATTAATATGGAAAAAATCTCAGCTGACTATGAAATTTCGGCGAAAGATTTATTAAATGATAGATTTATTTTTGTTCAAAAGGGAAAGAAAAATAAATTTTTAGTTATTGCTGAATAGTTTTTCTGAGCTTTCATAATATCAATTCATCTACCATTATTTAGCTTTGTGGTAGATGAATTTTTTTTTAAAATTTTCCATTTTTGTTTTAGCCATATTAAACATTTTAATTTGCTATGATTTTCCATTTTTTTGGGATCACATTGCATTAGTTTCCAAATTTGCTAACTACTTCTATGATTCTCCTACTGCTATTCCAATTGTTACTCCAGAATTAGACCATGGACATCCAACATTTTTTTCGATTTATTTATGTTCTTTGTGGCAACTTTTTGGTAGAAATTTACTGGTTTCTCACCTAGCAATGTTTCCATTTTTAATTTTACTTGGTTTCCAATGGCTACAAACTGCTAATTTATTATTAGATAAAAAATATGTGCCTATTGCTTTTTTTGCTATACTCTTTGAACCTACTTTTTTAGCACAAAGCACAATGGTAAGCACAGAAATACCATTATTAGCTGGAATTTTAATGTGTTTAAACGGTGTTTTGTATAATAAAAATAGCCTTAAATTTTGGGGACTATTGCTTTGTGGCTGGCTAAGTATTAGAGGGGGAATGTGGTGTGCCGTAATTTTTTTAACCGATTTTTTTAATTCGGCTACAATATCAAAACAAAGCGAAAAGGAAAATAAATTTTGGTTATTACCCTATTTAGTCGCTGGCTTTTTGGTTTTAAGTTGGTATGTTTATCACTATTCCAAAACTGGGTATTTATTGGCTTCCCCCAATGCAGGTTGGTCTTCAGATTATGAATGGACTTTTAGTTTTTCATTGATGCTTTATAAAACAAAAATGCTAATTTGGAACATTGGTGATTATGGAAGATTTTTTTATTTTGGATTAATTGGCATAAGCCTAATATTTTCGATTTTTAATAATAAAATTCGTGTTATATTTTATAATAAAAAAAACCAAATCTTAATGTACTTTTTAGTAAGTACGGCTCTTGTTTATTTTCCAGTAATGATTTTTAGGGGTAATAATAATTTACGTAGATATTTAATTCCATTTTATTTAATTGCTCTTTTACTTTTTATTATTTTGTTTATTCAACTAAATAATAAATGGCTTTCTTTTTCGGTAATTGGGTTGGCATTTACGCTACTATTTAGCGGTCATTTTTGGATTTACCCCGAAAGACTTTCACAAGATTGGGAGGCTAGTTTAGCACATATTCCCTACTTTGAGTTAGATAAAAAAATGAAAAATCATTTGAATGAGCATAAAATCAGTTATAATGAAGTTACTACAGGTTTCCCAAATTATAATTCGGCATTAAATACTTATTTAGAAAATGATAATCGTGAATTAATCCCTATTAGAAACAAAGCAAATTCAAGAATAAAACGTTACGATGAATATCCATTTTTGATAAATAGCAACATATTCAATGCCTTCCCTGCTAATGAAATGGAAAAAATCAAAAATATCAAATTGTGGAAACCTGTGCAGCGTTTTGAAAAAGGAGGAATTTATATTGAACTATTAGAAAACCAACAATTATAAGTTTTCGTTTTGGCTTGTATTATTTGAAGATTTCTTCATTATGGCATATCCGTTTACAATAAAGCCAATTAAAATTAAGGCTGGTGCTAATGTAATTCGTTGAAAACTGTAAATGCTTCCGTCTTCCATATTGCCACCCGCCATTAGTATAAAACCTAATAAAATTAAGGCTACACCAATTAAAACAATTTTGTAGTTGTTAGAATCGAATAACATTTCGTGCTTATGCTTTGCCATTTCTTGAATATTTAAGTACAAATTTAAGAATATTCTAAGTTAATAGAGTTCATCTAAACGAGTTTTAAGATATTTTATAACTGCTTGATACGTACTTACAAAAGATAAAAATGCCCCTAAAGCAACAATTACTATACATAAAAAGCCGTAAGTTTGGGCATCTTCCATTATGTATAAATAGTTAAAATTGGCGTTTACGATGTATAATAAACCTGCCAACATAACACTTGCTAAAATTCCACTAAATATTCCATTAAATACACTTTGCTTTAAGAAAGGAGCTGTAATAAACTGTCTTGTAGCCCCAACCATTTGCATACTTTTTATTAAAAAACGATTAGAAAACATTGCTAATTTTATGGTATTATCTATTAAAATAAAAGCCACAATAAAAAATAAGGCACTCAATACCAATAAAATTACTCCTAGTCTTTCTACATTTTCATTTATGGTTGATAATAGGTTTTTTTGATAATACACCTCACTTACAACAGCATTTTTAATCCATTTTTGCTCTATCATTTTTAAGCTGTCTTCGTTTGCATATTTTTCGGTTAAAAAAACATTTACAGATGAAAACAATGGATTTTCTCCACCCAATAACTCCATAAAGTCTTCGCCGTATTCTGTTTGAAATTCAGCAACTGCCATTTCTTTTGAAATGTAATTTGATGATTTCACATAAGGCTCATTAGCTAAATTCTTTTCAAAGTTTTCAACATCCTGCACCTTAGCATTATCTGAAACTACAAAAGTTATGGCTAAGTTTTCTTTTAAATAAGTAGAAACTTTACGGGTGTTTATTATTAAAATTAGCATAATTCCAAATAGAAACAACACCAAAGTTACGCTTAGAATAGCATAAAAATAAGATGGCTTTGAACGCTTTATGGTTTTATTTCCTTGGTGTAACACTTTGAAGTTTTTAGTTGTGAGTTTTAAAGTTTTAGTTAATCAAAGTTTTACAAATTATTTGTAAGTTTTGTTTGATATATAAAGTAAAAGTTTAATTGTTATAGAAGCTCAAGATTAATTTATCAAAACTCAATAACATTAACAATAGTGGTAAAATTTGAACTCAAAACTAAGCACTAAAAACTAAAAATTATAAAAGCCAATTAATTCCTTTTTTTAAATTTTCGAGTGTAAATGCTTCTTCACTATTTTCTTCAGTTTTAAAATCGTAATGCCATTCTACTTTTGGGGGCAAACTCATTAATATAGATTCTATTCTACCAGAAGTATCTAAGCCAAACTTAGTACCTTTATCATACACCAAATTAAATTCTACATAACGTCCTCTACGCACTTTTTGCCACTCAAATTCTCTATTAGTAGGAATATTAGCTTTATTTCTTTGTACCAAATGTAAATAAGTTGGTAAAAAAGTTTTCCCTACATTTTTCACAAAGCTCCAATAAAAGTTTTTCTCTTTTGGTGTTTTTCCACTTAATCTATCGAAAAAAATACCACCAACGCCTCTGGTTTCATTTCTATGTTTTATAAAAAAGTAATCATCTGCCCATTGTTTAAATCTTGGGTAAAACGAAGCATCTGAAACATCACAAGTATTTTTTAATTGCTGATGAAAAAACTTTGCATCTTCAGGCACAATATAATGTGGTGTTAGGTCAATTCCTCCACCAAACCAATGTGTGCCATTTTCCAGTTCAAAATAACGTACATTCATGTGAATAATTGGAATGTGTGGATTATTAGGATGAATAACTATTGAAACTCCTGTTGCTAAAAAGTGTCCACCAGCAATTTTTAAAGCCGAAGCTATTTTTTCAGGCATTTGCCCTGTTACTGCCGAAAAATTAACTCCACCTTTTTCAAATATATTGCCGTTTTCAATTATTCGGGTTCTACCACCGCCTCCACCTTTGCGTTCCCACAAATCTTCTCGAAATGTTGCCTTTCCATCTTCTTGCTCTAAGCCTTCACAAATTTCATCTTGTAAGCTTTTAAACCATTCTATTATTTCTTCAGAAAATTTTGTTGCCATTAATTTTTAATTGGAAGATGCAAAGGTACTTAGGAATAAGGAATTTAATACTTCCTTTTAGCTTTTCCTTACTTCCGTTAATTAATCTTCACAATTCAAATCAAAAACAGGTGTTAAGGCTACATTGCTCATATTTCTTGCT
>JAHDDA010000169.1:4853-6117 GCA_020629595.1 Chitinophagales bacterium | reverse complement strand
TTTACCTTTAACCTATGCAAACAGCCGAATTTAATTTTATAAAAAATGTTCCGTTAGCAGAACGAATGCGACCAACAAATTTAGGGAATTATATAGGTCAAAAACACCTTTTAGGTAAAGGCGAAGTGCTACGTAATTGCATTGAAAATAAACTACCACATTCACTCATTTTATGGGGACCGCCAGGCGTTGGAAAAACTACTTTGGCTAAAATTATTGCTCGTTATTGGCAATTATTGTTTATAGAATTAAGTGCTATTCAAGCAGGTGTTGCCGATTTGCGAAAAGCTATTGACCAAGCAAAAGCACACAACGGAGCTTTGTTGTTTATAGATGAAATTCATAGATTTAATAAAGCCCAACAAGATCGTTTGTTGGGTGCAGTAGAAAGTGGCGTAATTACCCTAATTGGTGCAACCACAGAAAATCCTTCTTTTGAAGTTATTTCGGCTTTACTTTCTCGTTCACAGGTTTATGTTTTGCAAAATTTAAGTAAAAATGAATTGGAAGATATTGTAAAACAAGCCATTGAACAGGATGAAATTTTAAAACAACGCAAAATAGAATTATTAGAAACCGATGCTCTTTTAGCGTATTCGGGTGGCGATGCTAGAAGGTTGCTTAATTTATTGGAATTGGCAATAAATCAATTTTCGGTACAAAAAGTTGCCCAAATAGACAATAAATTAATTGAAAAGGTAGGAAAAAACACCGCAAACTACGATAAAAAGGGAGAAACACATTACAATATAATTTCAGCATTTATAAAAAGTATGCGTGGAAGTGATCCAAATGCAACGGTTTATTGGCTAGCAAGAATGTTGGTTGGTGGCGAAGACCCCAAGTTTATTGCTCGCCGAATGCTCATTTTTGCTTCGGAAGATATTGGAAACGCCAACCCCAACGCATTACTATTGGCAAACGCTTGTTTCGATGCAGTTACAAAAATTGGTTATCCAGAATGTGAAATTACACTTTCGCATACTGCTATTTATTTGGCAACTTCAAGCAAAAGTAACGGAACTTATGTGGCATTAAAAGAAGCCAAAAGATTGGCAATGCAAACGCAAAATTTATCGGTTCCGTTGAGTATTAGAAATGCACCAACGCAGTTAATGAAAGAATTAGATTATGGTAAAAATTACCAATACGCCCACAATTACGAAGGCAATTTTGTACAACACAATTTTTTACCCGATGCTTTAAAAGGTAAGAAATTATATGAACCACAAAACAATGCTAAGGAAAACCAAATTAGGCAACA
>JAHDDA010000169.1:0-4753 GCA_020629595.1 Chitinophagales bacterium | reverse complement strand
TTTTTTAAGCATAAATCAAATACTCATCATCAATTTTTCCTTTACTCAACGATTTTACATCTTTAATATAATTTTGATACACTTTCCATGGGTGAGCCGAACCTTGTTTGGGTAAAATATCTAAGGCTCGTTTTACATAATTAGCATCAAAATCTAAAAGTGGTTCTACATCAAATGCTTCATCATCAAATTTTGGTGTAATCATCGAAAAATTATTCTCCTCCATATAATTAATCATTCGTGCTACAAATTGGCAATTCAAATCTGCTTTAAGCGTCCACGAAGCATTGGTATAACCTACGGCAATGGCAAAATTGGGAACATCGCTAAACAACACACCTTTGTAGGCTTTTAAGTTGCCAGTATTTATCATTTCACCATTTATTTTGGCTTTCATTCCACCCAATAATTGCACTTTTAAACCCGTAGCGGTTACAATAATATCGGCTTCCAATTCTGTTCCCGAATCTAATAAAATTCCATTTTCGGTAAATGTTTTTATAGTGTCGGTAACAATATCGGCTTTTTCTGTTTTTAAAGCATCAAATAAATCATTATCTGGAATAAGGCACAAACGCTGATCCCAAGGATTGTATTTTGGGGTAAAATCGGCTTCGTTAAATTGATTGCCTAAGCCTTTTTTAGCAATTCGTTTAAAAAATCCTCGCATCGTATCGGGATATTTTCGGCAAGCCTGATACATCCAAAGACTTACATAAATATTTTTCCAACGACTTAAATTATGTGCTGTTTTAGCAGGTAATATTTTCTTAAAAGTATTGGCAATTATGTCTTCGCTTGGCAAATTCATTATATAGGTTGGCGAACGCTGAAGCATTGTAACTTTCTTGGCTTTTTTTGCCATTTCTGGAACTAAGGTTACTGCAGTTGCTCCACTTCCAATTACCACTACTTTTTTGTTGGTATAATCTAAATTTGTGTCCCATTTTTGAGGATGTAGAATTGTACCTTTAAAGTTTTCGCTACCTTCAAAATTGGGTGTATGCCCTGTTTCATAATTATAATAACCACTACACGCAAAAACGAATTTAGCTTTTATCGTTGTGTGTTCAACCGTTTCATTTTCAGCAATTTTAATTGTCCAAAATTTATCTTCATCTTTCCATTCGGCACCAATTACTTTGTGTTTGAATTTAATTTTTTTATCTAAACCAAATTCTTTAGCAGTATCTTTTATGTATTGTAAAATTGCAGGACCATCGGCTATGGCTTTTGGGTTTTTCCAAGGATAAAAAGAATAGCCCAAAGTGTACATATCAGAATCGGAACGAATACCAGGATATTTGAATAAATCCCAAGTGCCACCCATATTCTCACGTGCTTCTAAAATGGCAAAACTTTTATTGGGACATTTATCTTGAATATGATAAGCTGCACAAATACCCGATAAGCCCGCACCAATTATTAAAACATCGTATATTTTAGTATCTATGTTTTCGTTCATTTACACTTTATTTTAATAGAAAACAATTATTCTTCTAAATTATCGTATTCTTTCCAATAAAACTGAGCTCCTTCGGCATCAATAGTTTTGTAATATTCCAATAATTTTATATACAAAGCATTGCCAATACCCAATTGACACATAGAAAGCAAGGTGTCTAGTAAATGTTCAATTTCATTGGTGTTTTTGCTTTTTTTAGCAATTAACTCATCAATAATAGATTCGAGTGGAGGTAAATATTCCCTCATATTTTTATGAAAATCGCTTATAATGTCTTTCAAATCTGAAATTAGGCTATCCATTTTACTACTTTTTGTAAACCTTAAATATATCATTGAATTTACAAGTAGCAAAAGTTTATGAAAGTAAAGTAGAGAATGTTTTAAACTTTATTCTTTTTTATCTTTAAGCAAGTTTTTTTGAAAATAATATGTTTTAAATCCTTGAGGAAAATCTTTTTCAACGGCTACAAGCTCAAAACCCATTTTTTTATAAAAATCGGGCGCTTGAAATTCAAAAGTATTTAAACGCAATTTAGGAACATTTAACTCCAAAGCCTTTTCCTCTGCTTGTTGTATTAATTTTCGTCCAATTCCTTTATGACGGTAATCTTCGTGAATTACTAACCAATCTACATAAAACCAACCCCATTTAACTATTGCATACAAACCACCAATCACTTCGTTTTTTTCATTTGTAGCAATAATTTCTACATATTTTGGAGGGTTAAAACCTTCCATAGCTGCCCAATTGTAGGTGCGCAAAAATTCACCCACTTTTTTCCTGATATCGGTGTTTATATCACTCCAGTTTTCTGATATGGTTGTTTTGTAGTTCATTGGTTTTTACTTTGTCATTCTATTTTTTGGCGGTAACGCAGCAGTAAGGCTGAAAGATATTTTGATCAAAAATCAGTAAGTTTCAGTTAAATACCTGCTGGTCAGAAGACACAGCAGAGGAAAACACCTCTTGTGTCGTCTGACCAAATTAATAATTTTAACTCGCTACCATATAAAGATTTTAAAACTTACTATATCAATACCTGACCCAATACCTTTCCAAATTTAAACACATCTTCAAAGCTATTGTACAACGGAACGGGAGCTAAGCGAATAACATTTGGTTCTCGCCAATCAACAATAATATTGGCTTGGGTTAGGGCATCGAAAATACTTTTGCCACGTTCATCGGTTAAAATTGAAATTTGTGCGGCTCTGTCTTTGGGGTTTTTAGGTGTGATAATTTCTAATGGCGAATTTTCACAACGAGCATTTACATCTTCAATTAAAAATTCGAGATAAGCCGTTAATAAATCACTTTTTTTACGTAAAGCTGGTATGCCTACTTCATCAAAAATATCTAAAGAGGCATTGTGTGCTGCCAAAAGCAAAACAGGCACATTGCTCAATTGCCAAGCATCGGCAGTTTTCATTGGTTTAAACTGGCGTTTCATTTCGAAGCGATTTGCTTGTTCATAGCCCCACCAACCTGCAAATCTTGGTAGTTCGGTATTTTCAACGTGGTGTTCGTGAATATAAATGCCGCTTACACCGCCTGGACTTGAGTTCAAATATTTATACGAACACCAAGTAGCAAAATCAACTTTCCAATAGTGCAGATGTAGTTCGGCATTTCCAGCGGCGTGTGCTAAATCGAAACCAACTTTTGCTCCAGCAATATGGGCTTTTTCCGTTATGGTTTTCATATCAAATAATTGCCCTGTGTAGTAGTTTACTCCACCAATCATTACCAAGGCTAATTCTTCACCTGCATCTTCTATGGTTTGTAAAATATCTTCGGTTCTTAGGGTGTGTTCGCCATTGCGTGGTTCAAGGTAAATTATAGCATCTTCTGGCGTAAATCCGTGGTGTTTTACCTGCGATTGCATTGCATAATGATCGGAACAAAAAGCTGCACCTTCCATTATTATTTTGTACCTATGTTGCGTTGGTCTGTAAAAAGTAACCATTAATAAATGAAGATTTACTGTAAGGCTATTCATTACGGTAACTTCGTGTGGTTTTGCACCTACAATACGAGCAATTTTAGGTAAAAGTGCGTGGTGGTAAGGCATCCAAGGGTTTTTTGCGTGAAAATGACCTTCAACGCCCCAATTTGCCCAGTCGGTTAATTCGGTATTAATGTATTCTTTGGTTGTTTTTGGCTGAAGTCCTAAAGAATTACCTGTAAAATAAACAGTTTCTTTTCCATTAATTACTGGATGATGAAATTTATGGCGATAGGCTTTTAATTCATCTTGTGTATCTAACTGTTGGGCGTAAGCTAAGGTATTTTCAAAATTACTCATTGTGCTGAATTTTTTCAGGTGTAAGTACCTGAATAGTGTTGACTACTTCTTAAATTTTAGCAAGAGCTATAAATTATAAAAACCAAATATAATCATAAGATATTTATTCTTTACTTCAACTGCAAATGAATATGATCATCGTGGCGAACAGAATGGCAACCTTGCCAACGAATTTTGTTGTAATTCAATTGTAGGCGTTGTTTTAAGTGTGGTTCAATAAATATTTTTCCAACTGAATTATTTTGTAAAATAGTTTCAATTAACAATTTTGTTTCTTTAGTAGCAAACTGTAAATCGCTATTCGTTTTTCCGAAGGTTAAAAAACGAGCTAAATTATATTGCCAAGCTCCTTTTTCTTCGCAATACTCAATTCTATTTTCTTCGTTTTCATTGGGTGCTTCAAAAATGCCATATCCACTTCTACTTTTTGTTTTTTTGCTTACTTTGCCCTTTTCGGTGTAAACAAAGCTAAGGTCAATTTTTTTGCCATCGTTGTGGCTTAGGTGTGGTAATAATGGAAAACCATTTACAAACGGAAAACAAGCATCTAAATATATTATTTCAATATCAGAATTTATTTTAGTTAGTGATTTTTGTGTGTTTTGTAAAACTTTGTTTAGTTCTGGAGTAACATAATTTCTGTTTAAAAATACGGTTACCCAAGTGGCAGGTTTTATAGTTTGTAGGTGGTTTACTTTTTCTCTACCAAAAAAAGGTGCAATATTTGGTACAATAATAAATGTACTAAATGAGTATAACAAAAAGAATAAAGCACCAGATTTTAATATGCTTTTTATTTTTAAAATGTAAGCTAAAAATTTGCTTAAAAGATATACAATTCCGCCAATTTGGGTAGTAATGCTTAGAAGCATAAATACTATAAAATGTAATAAGACTGTTAGAGTTGCTTTCATTTTTCTTTTACGTTAAAACATTTTAGAGAAATAATTCATAAATGAAAACGTGCTAAATGTTCATAA
>JAHDDA010000168.1 GCA_020629595.1 Chitinophagales bacterium | reverse complement strand
ACTTTTTCTAAAATATTTAAGGCTTTTTCATCGCCTATTCCAGTAAAAGAATGTAATTTGGTACGGTTTGCTTTTTTGTACGAAGCCTTGAAATAATAATCGATATTAAATTTGCTTGTAATTTTCTGAACTTTTTCAGCAACTTCAATACAAATTTCGTAGCTTTCAACAGCACAAGGACCAGCAATTAAAATTAAAGGCTTTTTCATTTTATAATTTTTAGCGTGGCAAATTTAAACTTTCCAACATACAACATAAAACAAAAAACAGAGAACAATAAAAACTATGTTTGGGATATTGTTCGTAAAAAGTGGATTGTAAATTTACCAGAAGAGTGGGTTAGACAAAACCTAATTTGGTTTTTAATAAACCAACTTGGTTTTTCAAAAAATAGTATGAGTGTTGAAAAGCAAATAAAGTTAAACGAAATGAAAAAAAGATATGATTTAGTTGTACATAATAAAGATTTAAAACCTTTGGTATTAGTGGAGTGTAAAGCACCAAAAATTAAAATTACGCAAGCTGTTTTTAATCAAGCAGCTCATTACAATTTGGTTTTAAAAGTTCCATTTTTGTTATTAACTAATGGAATAAATCATTTTTTTTGTGAGATTAGTTTTGAGGATCAAAGTTTCAAATTCCATAAAGAAATATTAACTTGGAAGCAAATATTAAAATTAACAGAAAATGAATAGTAAAACACCTTTTACTTTAAATTGTAAAGGCAAACTTTTGAGTTTAGAAAAACCAAAAGTTATGGGTATTTTAAATGTTACCCCAGATTCATTTTTTGATGGTGGACAATACGAGCAAAAAGATGCAATTTTGTTTCAAGCTGAAAAAATGCTAAAACAAGGAGCTGATATTATTGATATAGGTGGAATGTCGAGCCGACCAGGAGCAGCAATTATAAGTACTGAAGAAGAATTAAAAAGAGTTATTCCTGCTATTCAAGCAATAATTAAGTATTTTCCAGAAACAATAATTTCAATAGATACAGTAAAAGCCAAGGTTGCAGAGTTTGCAGTTTCAGAAGGCGCTAGTATTATTAATGATATTTCGGCAGGAAACATAGATGAGGCTATGTTTGAAACAGTTGCAAATTTAGATGTGCCTTATATTTTAATGCACATGCAGGGAGAACCTTTAGATATGCAAGATAAACCAGCCTACGAAACAAATGTTGTAGAGGAAATACTCGATTTTTTTATTCGTAAATTAGAACATCTAAATAAGCTAAAGATAAAAGATATTGTGTTGGATGTTGGTTTTGGTTTTGGTAAAACACTAAACCACAACTATAATATAATGCGTAATTTAGAAGTATTTAGTTGCTTACAAAAGCCGTTACTTGTTGGCGTTTCTCGTAAATCTATGATTTATAAATTGTTACAAGTATCACCTAAAGAAGCATTGAATGGAAGCACAGTTTTACAAACAATAGCCTTACAAAAAGGGGCAAGTATTTTGCGTGTTCATGATGTAAAAGAAGCTAAAGAAACCATTAAAATTATAGAACAGTTAAATGTGGAATGAATTATTTAAAATAGAATTTATTTCAGTTGGTATTGTCGATATTTTAGACATAATATTGGTAGCCTTTCTATTGTACACCATTTATCGTGTATTAAGAGGAAGTATTGCTTTAAATATCTTATTAGGCTTAATATCGGTAGTAATTATTTATTGGCTTGTTTCTACCTTAGGGTTTAAATTGTTGGCTTTTATTTTAGGAAAGTTTATTGAAGTTTGGGTAATTCTTATGTTAATTGTGTTTCAGCCCGAAGTACGTAGATTTTTATTATTAATTGGAAGAAATTATGGTGTAGGCGGTAAAAGTGGATTAGCAAAATGGTTTAGAGGTAAAAATTTAGCAGCTGATATAGATGCTGATTTAAAGGCAAAAATTTCTCAAGCAATAAATACTTTGTCGGCTTCAAAAACTGGAGCATTAATAGTTTTTGCTCCACAAAACCAATCTGCTTATTATAATGCAGGTGTAAAGTTAAACGCAGAAATTTCGGTAGATTTATTAGAAAGCGTATTTCAAAATAAAAGCCCAATGCACGATGGAGCAGTTATTATTTCAGATAGAACGCTTGAATACGCTGGGGTTGTTTTACCTGTTACCGAACAAACAAATTTGCCTAAATGGGCAGGCTTACGCCATAGAGCAGGAGTTGGTATTTCCGAACAACTCAATTGTATAGTCTTAATTGTATCAGAAGAATCGGGTAGAATTTCAAAAGCCTATAATGGCAATTTATACCCCAACATTACCAATGATGATTTATTACAAACTATTGATGATGGTTTGAAATCTATATTTTAAAGTAAACTATGAATATTTGTCTTAATCCAGTCATCTTCGCCTTCAAACCTATCTTCATCCTCAGTATCTGCTTTATACAAACGTTGGGTAATGTTTGTACTTATAGTTTTATTTAAGCCTAAGCGTTCGCCAATTTCTGCAATGTACGATAAAGTATCTGTTATTTCTTCATCTTCAACGCCCTCTTCAAATAATTCTTCACTTAAAAAATCGTAGGTGTCAATAAGTAAATTAGCCAACATTGCCTGAACATTCATTCCGTAATCTTCATACAACTCATCTGCCTCAATGGCACAGTAAGCAAACTTTTGAATATCGTTATTAAATAAATATACTAAAAAGCTATCACCATCACCTATGTCACAAAGAGGGGCAACCGAAAAATCTTCAAAAATTTCATATTGTTGCATTGTTGGAATATGTAGATATGCTCCATCTGGCTTTTTAATATCCACTTCAGGAAAATCTTCAATATTATCAAGTAATTTAAAAAAAACACTTGGAACACCAGCCTTTATTAATTTAGTTTGGCTGTGCGCACGTTCAATAAGTTTCACTATTAATGTTTAAATTTGAACTGAATAAAAAGTAAATGTAAATCTAAAAGTAAAATTTAATTTTTAAAATGATTGATTAATAAATTTTTGTTAACAAACAAAAAATCCAAAATGAAATAGAGTTCATTTTGGATTTTTATTCAATTATTGTTCATTAAATTAAAAATTAACTCAAACTAAACTCCGCTTTAATTTTATCAACGTAATCTAATTTTTCCCAAGTAAAAGTTTCATAAGTTTCGCCATCAACCTCAATAGTTCCTGCTTGGCGTCCCATGTGACCGTAAGCAGCTGTTTGAGCAAATATAGGATTTCTTAATCCCAAACGCTTAATGAATACTGCAGGGCGTAAGTCAAATAATTTATCGATTTTTTCAGCAATTTCTCCATCAGATAAATCAACTTTAGCTGTTCCGTAGGTATTTACATATAAACCTACAGGTTTTGCCACACCAATAGCATAAGCTACTTGAACTAAAACTTGTTCTGCCACACCAGCAGCTACTAAGTTTTTAGCAATATGGCGTGTAGCATAAGCTGCAGATCGATCTACTTTTGAACTATCTTTTCCTGAAAAAGCACCACCACCATGTGCTCCTTTTCCGCCGTAAGTATCAACAATAATTTTTCTACCAGTTAAACCAGCATCGCCATGCGGTCCACCAATAACAAATTTACCTGTTGGGTTAACGTGGTAAGTTATATCATCATTAAACAATGCCTGAACTTTGGCTGGCAATTTTGCTTTTACTCTTGGCACTAAAATTTCCTTTACATCGGTTTTAATTTTAGCCAACATTGCTTTTTCTTCATCAAAATCATCATGTTGTGTAGAAACAACAATAGCTTCAATTGCTTCTGGTTGGTGCTTATCGTTATAACGAATAGTTACCTGCGACTTTGAATCTGGGCGTAAATAAGGCATTTCTTTACCTTCACGTCTTAATTCTGCTAATTCTTCTAATAATAAATGCGAAAGCTCTAATGAAATTGGCATATAATTATCGGTTTCATTCGTAGCATAACCAAACATCATACCTTGGTCTCCAGCTCCTTGATCTTCTTCTTTTTCTCTATCAACACCTTGTCTAATATCGCTACTTTGCTCGTGTAAAGAAGATAATATACCACAAGAGTCGGCATCGAACATATATTCCGATTTGGTATAGCCAATTTTTTTAATGGTAGCTCTTACTACTTTTTGAATATCAACATAAGCCTCGCTATGCACCTCGCCACCTACTACAACCAAACCAGTTGTAACAAATGTTTCACAAGCCACTTTTGAAGATTTGTCTTTTTTCAAAAATTCATCTAATATAGCATCTGAAATTTGGTCTGCTACTTTATCTGGATGTCCTTCAGACACCGATTCTGAGGTAAATAAATATGACATTATTAATTTTCTTTTTTGTAAAACGAGGTGCAAAAATAAAGTAAGTGTATATTTATTTGTAAAATAGTTTTCAATGAAGTATTTAATCTTAATATATTTTAGTGTTTTTTGCTCAAATACAATGTTTTCACAAAATTTTGAGTGGAATGAAAACTGTATTTCTGCGTATGAAAAAGTTTTTCAATTCAGATTTCAAGAGGCTGAAAATCTTATTGAACAAGAAAATGAACAAAACAGAATTCCTTTATTGCTTAAAAGTTACATTCAATTTTTTAAAATAACCGTTCAAGAAAACCAAAGTGATATTGATTTTTTTAATAATGCAAAAGATAATTGGCTTAAGAAAATAGATAATTCTGAAGATTCGCCATACAAAAGATTTTTAAAAGCTGAAATTAATTTACACAGTGGTTTTATAAAATTACGACAAGAAGAGTATTTAAGTGCTTTCTGGGATATTCGAAGAGCTTATAAATTGTATCTGGAAAATGAAAAAATGTACCCAAACTTTGGTCCTAATAAAAAAGGATTAGGCATTTTAGAAATGTTAATTGGAACTATTCCTGAAAAATATCAGTGGGGCGTTAAAATTGTTGGTCTCGATGGCGATTTAGAAGCTGGAGCGAAAAAAATGGAAGATTTTATTTACAACCACCCACCACATTCTATGCAAGAAGAAGCTAAATTATTATACGTTTTTGTAAAGTATTTTATTGAAAATGATGAGATAATTGCAAAGAAAATCATTTATCAGGAATTACAAACTGAAAAAGGAATGTGGCATACAATGACTATTGCTAATTTAGCCAATGCAATGGGTGATAATGATTTTGCCATTACAACTTTAGAAAATTGTCCTCGTGATAATAACTGCTTTCCTTTTCCCACTATTGATTTAATGTTGGGTATTTGCAAACTCAATCGTTTAGATGAAAATGCAGATAAAAACTTACTAAAATTTTTAGAAACAACTTCAACTAACACTTACAAAAAAGAATGTTATCAAAAATTGGCTTGGCACGCATTAATAAACAATAATTTAGCTAATTATGAGCTTTACATAAGTAAAGTTGTATCTGAAGGAGATACAAAAATTGGAGAAGACAAACAAGCCCTGCAAGAAGCGAAGCAAAATTTTATACCTAACGTTAATTTATTAAAAGCAAGATTATTGTTTGACGGAGCATATTATAAAAAGGCATTGGAAGCTATAAATCAAGTGAATCCATTGCTTTTAGAAAAAGAAAAAGAGCAAGTGGAATATAATTATAGATTAGGTAGAATTTTGCAACGTTTAGAAAGATATGAAGAAGCTATTGAAATTTTTAATGTTTTAGTTGCTTCTGAGCCAACGAATACTGCTTATTATTTTGCTCCTAAAGTTTTATTAGAATTAGGTGGGATTTACGAAGGTAGAAAAGAGTTTGAGTTGGCAAATTCTTTGTATCAAAAAGTGAAATCTTATAACAATCACCCTTATGTAGATAGTTTTGCACAGCAAGCTAAATCTGCTCAGAAACGAATAAAAGAATTTTTAAATTAAGAATTTTGGAATTTGAAAATTAGAACCAAACATATAAGTATAACAAAAACAGCTCGTTATTTTACTTTAGGTGAACCGAATGAACAAACCAAAAAAGTTTGGATTGTAATACACGGATATGGAGAAAAAGCTGAAAAATTTATAGAACAATTTGAGCCACTTGCCCAAAAAGGTCATTTTATTGTTGCCCCCGAAGCACTTTCTCGTTTTTATTGGAATGGCTTTTCTGGAAAACCAGTTGCCTCTTGGATGACCAGCGAAGACAGAGAAAACGAGATAAAAGATTATGT
>JAHDDA010000167.1:2706-6138 GCA_020629595.1 Chitinophagales bacterium | reverse complement strand
AATACGGATTAAACACCTATATCACAGGCGTTTCAGCATTTCTGAGTAGACCCTAGCTAGTTGGGGAATTTTTTTGCTTGTTTAATCCAAGTTGCGATGTATAAAATATCAATCCTAAAATATGGCATTTTTGGGGTGGTGGATTGTTTTGTATTATTTCTAATTTAATTGAAGCTAAAAAATACTGACCTCCGTTGTGTCTATGACTGACACGCACAATGCAACGGAAGTTCAAAATCATTCAGTTTAACCCACTACCATTTTTTTGTATTGATGGCGATTTATCGCATCATTGGACACGATAAATCGGTGTCCCTACAAGCATATTGCAACTTGGGTTGTTTACATACATTAGTAATTTTTATTTTTTCAGATTGAAAAAATTACAGACATTTTTAAGTTCAAAAAATAGTAAGTAATTTGCAATATTAAAGTTATAATTGCTATGAATCTTACATTTAGAAAAGCCGAAAAAACAACAGATTTTGATGCAATTTGGGCAATGTGGTGGGAAATTACCTTGCAAAAGGTGTTTTACGCTTATGATGAAGACTATAAAAGAAATTACATCCAGAAAAATTGGTTTGAATCTCCTAACCATTGTGTTGTAGCAGAAAATGAAAGAAACCAAATTGTAGGGGCATACATAATAAAACCTAACCAGCCTGGCTATGGAAACCATATTGCCAATGCGGCATATATGGTACAAACAAGTAACAGAGGCAAAGGTATTGGCAAATTACTTGGCAACCATTCATTAAAAGAAGCTGTAAAATTGGGTTACGAGGCAATGCAATTTAACTTAGTAGTAAGTACAAATACTAGTGCTATTAAAGCGTGGCAGTCTATTGGTTTTGATATAATAGGAATTGTTCCAGAAGGATTTAGGCATTACAAACTTGGAAAGGTAGATGCTTACATTATGTATAAAAAACTGTTATAAAAACACAAAATGACCTTACAAGATTTTCTTATAAAAGGGCAAAAAATAGAACTTGAAAACTGCCCAAAATTTATTAAAGAACAATTACCAAAAGATACGTTGAATAAATGTATTAGTAAGCATTTAGTGGATATTTATGAATACACAAAAAACATAGATTTTGCCACTAAAAATTACAAATATTGTAAAAAAGCAGTGCCTAATTCTAAACCAAAAGATTATTTATTCAGAAACTTAGAAACGCCTTTTGGGATATTGGTTAGCTCAATAAGATATATGGGAGGTGATTTAACAAAGCCTTTTGTTTTTATAGTTTTGAAAAATTTTGAAATAAACAGTATTGAAAAAATAGAATGGCTTAGTAGCTTTTTAAATGAGGAGTATAAGGTTTTTTCGCCTAAACGAATTGCTTGGCACACAAACAAAATTCAAGAAGATTTTATAAACAATCATAGTTTTATTAATGGCGATATGGTATATGTTGCTGAGTTTTTGGATTATTTAAAGACTGAAAAAATTATTGTTTCAGATAGAAAGATAAAGCTAAAAATTGCCGAAAACACAAACTGGTACAAACAGTACAAAACAGCCTATAATTTACTTTTTGAGAAAGATAATTTCTACAATGAAATGATTCAAATAACAACAGAAGCAACTTTTAAAGAAATGATACAACACAAAACGCTGTTTGAAATTGTTATTGATAATGAGTGGGCTGGTATAATTGGTGTAATGCCTGAAAACGATAAATATTTAAGTGGTTATTGCGTTTATGAGGAATTTTTGCTGGAAAAATTTAGAGGAAAAGGAATGGCAAAACACATTCAACAAAAAATGATACATTTATTGCCAAGTTCGCCCAACAAAATGGTTTATGGAACTATTCATTATAACAATAAGTCTTCGCTAAAAACAGCTTTGGGTGTTGGTAGAAAAGTATGTGAAATGATTATTTTAGCAGATGTGAAATAAGCTATTTAATATTCAAGCTAAAAATAGAGACATCTTCATTGGCAAATTTGTAAGTATGGCTAAAATTGAAATTTAGTTTTTTTAGTAGATTTATAGATTTTACATTATTGGGTAGTGTTATTGCTATAATTGTTTCTGTTGTTGAGAATTTTTGTAAATTAGTTATATAGGCTCTACCAGCTTCAAATGTATAGCCTTGCCTTTCAAATTTTGGTAAAATAGCAAATCCAATATCTGGAAAATCGTGTTCTTCTCGTTTAAGAAAAGTTACAATGCCAATAGGCTTATTACTTTCTTTCAACTCAAAAATATTGTAACTAAAATTAGGATTATTTAAAATAAGTTGAATGTAATTTTCAGCTTCTTTTTTGTTGTTAATATCTCTACCGCCAATATATTTCAACCAACCTTCAGAGTTTACCAACTTTTGAATAAACAAAGCATCATTTAAGTTTATTGGTCTTATTTTTAGTCTTTTGGTTTGTAAGTGAGTAAGCATTGTTTAGCACATATAAGTTCAAAAAAGGTGGGGAAACAAATATAAATCAAAAGATTTTAAAAATATATTTAAGAAAATTTGTTTTTGTGTTTTAGCCCCAAAAACTAAAACCTACAGAAAAAGATAATTTATCTCCTGCTATCTTCTCCAGTTCATTCTTTAAAAAATCTGAGACAAAAATATGGTGGTTGTATTGCCAAATATTACCACTATTAGAATTCGTTATTTTGATTTTGTCAGAATCAATATATTCTTTAATAATAAGTTCATAATAATTATTCCATTCTTGCTGTGTTGCTTTTCTAAGAATTTTAACTTTTCTATATTCTAATTCATTACTTAGTAATGTTTCAAAGGCAGGAAAAAGACTTTCATCAATTAAAGTATAATCACTACCTTCAATAATTAAACTAAAGTTATCAAGTTCAATTACTCTAAAGGTTGTGTCATTAACTCTCCACAATTTTAAATGGCAAGACTTTTTGGTAATAACAGAATAAATTGTATTCATTTAAGTAGAAATTTCTGTTTTCTTATCTCCAAACAAGCTCCAGTTTTTGAACCAACCAGCACTACGTGCCGAAATAAGCATTTCTATAACCAATAAAACAATAGCAAAAATGATAAAATACTGAAATTGGTCTTCGTATTCGGTAAAAACTCTGTCTTCAAAGTCTTTTTTCTGCATATTATCCAACTTATTCAAAATTGCTCCTACCTCTTTTCTATCGCCTTTTAAACGCATATATTCGCCTTCAGTAATTGAAGCAATTTCTTGCAAAAACTCAACATTTAGTTTAGAAACAATTTCTTGTCCGTTTTTATCTTGTTTCCAACCAGCACGCTGTCCTCTGGCATTATATTCTGGAATTTTTGTGCCTTCTTCAGAGCCTACGCCCAAAGTATGAATTATAATGCCACTTTCTTTGGCTTGCTCGGCAAGGTCAATTGCTCCTTGTTCGTGGTTTTCGCCATCGGTAATTAACAAAAGAGCTTTTGCAAAACGCTGATCTCTATC
>JAHDDA010000167.1:0-2606 GCA_020629595.1 Chitinophagales bacterium | reverse complement strand
AAGGCAGTTTTTAGGCGTTGACGGCGAGGCGAATAACCACTAGAAAGTTTGCGAATAAGTAATTCGTCACCCGTTTTTTCGATTGCTCTTTTTCTCCAACGAACAACATATACAAAAAGCAATGCCAATAAAGGCACAACAAGCATTGCCCAAAACCACATTTCGTTCTCGAATCTAAGCATTTATAGGTTTGTTTTTCGCTTGGCAAAGGTAATACACAATTAAGAATTTGCGAATTGAAAAAATAGAGAATTTAAAGAGTAAATTAGCTGTCTAAAATTTCAATACTTTTATCTTAAAATAGTTATAGATGAATATAGAACACTTTCGTAAATTAGAAAAAATGTATTTAAACGCCAATATACAGAAAATGCTTTTTGAAACTACGGCTATTTCAATTTCGGAAGGAAGTTCTGAAATTACCTTAGATATTCATAAAAAATATTTTCATGCGTTAAATGCTATTCATGGTTGTATTTACTTTAAATTGTTAGATGATTCGGCATATTTTGCCGCTAACTCTATTGTAGAAGATTACTTTTTATTAACCACTAATTTTACTACTCAGCTTACTCGTCCAGCTTCAAAAGGTAGTTTAAAAGCAGTTGGAAAAGTACGTTTTATATCAAAAAATCTTTGGATTGCCGAATCAACTATTTACAACAATGGAAAAGAAATTGGTTTTGGAACAGGACATTTTGCCAAAAGTAAAATACAGCTAACTGAAGAAATTGGCTATTTTTGAAAATTGGAATTAAAATCTGAGAAAAATCAGCTTAATTAAAAGCTCGCTTCTGATTGTTTTTCCAGTAAACCAACTGAAAAGCCAAAAATAAAACCACAAAATAGAAAAATGAACCAAGTGTGTAAGCAGTTTTCCAAGTTTCAATTTTGGGAACGAGCCAATAAATTATTCCCATTGAAAAAATATTTATAGCCATAAAAACAAGCCCAACTTTTCCGTCTGATAAACCAGCAATAGCCAATTGGTGTGTTGTATGATCTCTGCCACCCACAAAAGGGGATTGCCCTCTAGCAATTCTGCGAATAAAAACGGTAGTTGTATCAATTATAGGAACAACAAAAGCAATTAACGGAATGGCAAATTGTCGCCATTGAACGTAATTATTGGCATAATTTTCATCTTTAAAGTTCCAAAGGTAAATAATGCTTAAAGCTGCTAAAAATGCCCCTAAAAACTGACTGCCCGAGTCGCCCATATACATTTTAGCACTTGCCCAGTTGTATTTTAGAAAGCCAGAAATGCCTCCTAAAATTATTAAACTTACTACAAAGAAAAAGTTATATTGCCAGCCAAATGAGGGAACCGAAAAATGGGTAATAATACACGAAAGGATAACGAAATATGCCGTAGTTGCCGTTATGCCATCCATATTATCTAACATATTTACAGCATTCATAATACCAACCACCCAAAAAAGAGTAATGAAAAAATTACAAGCGGCAATTTGGTTTATTTCAATAAAAATGCCTGAATAAAATAGCACTAAAGCACACACAATTTGACCTACAAACTTAAACCAAGCTGGCATTGTGAACTTATCATCAATTAAGCCAACACCAAAACCAATGATACTTGCACCAACAAAACCCATAAATGGCAAATCATCAATAGGAATAAAATAGTTGTAGGCAATAAAAACCAGCGATAAAATAAACATTACAAAAAAGCCAATTCCTCCAACCGCAGGTTTACTTACCGCAACCCAGCGTTCTTGTCCTTCTTGTGTGTGGTTTTTTACACCCCACTTTGTATAACGTTTAAGTAAATACCAATTTACTAGCAACGAAATAATAAGGGCAACGAAATAATCTATTAAATATACCTGAAGCATTGTACTAGCAAAGGTACGCAACAAAGCAATTAAGAACTAAAATTGGTAACTTTGTGTTTTTAATATTTAGTTTAAGAAATTAGTAAGTGTAAGCGTTAATGAGTTTGCAAAATTCAGATACTAAAATTTTTAGTTACAGGCTTGTTTAATTTACTAAAACTTATTAGGAACTTTATTGCTATGAATTTTGTGTATTCTTTGGTAAAGTCTTAATGGTAAAATAATAATTTATATTATATGATAAGTGTTTCGGATAAAGCAAAAGAGAGAATACAAGAAATTTTAGCAGATGATGGAACAGATGCTAATAGTTTTTTACGGGTATCAGTTTTAAGTGGTGGCTGTTCGGGATTAACTTATAAAATGGATTTTGATACCGAAGAAAAAGATGGTGATGAAGTGTTTGAAGATAACGGACTGAAAGTAGTTACTGATGCTCGTAGTGTTTTATACCTGTTTGGGACAATCTTAGAGTTTTCCGATGGTTTGAATGGTAAAGGTTTCTATTTTAACAACCCCAATGCTAGCCGTACTTGTAGCTGTGGCGAAAGTTTTTCGGTTTAAATAAATGCTTCTGAGTACAGAACAAAAATTGAAAGTATAGACTTTTATTGCAAAAACAAGGCAGTAAACAACCTTGGAATCCGTTACTTTCAAGGCAAATTTATTCCCTTGCATTTAAGAATTACATTTTTGTCCTGTACTAAAAAAAACAATACTAAAAATTATCAATCCAATTACAATAATTAC
>JAHDDA010000166.1 GCA_020629595.1 Chitinophagales bacterium | reverse complement strand
AAGAAATACATAATAGGAATTTCAATACTAATTTCAGTTATAATTATGTGCTGTATAGTTGTAAATTCTTCTTTATCATTTAAAGATGAAGATGCAGTTACCATAAACAAAGCTGGAAAACAAAGAATGTTGAGCCAAAAAATAATGGCAGATATTTTTTTAAATAAGCTAAATAATAATAAAGAAAATAAAGCAGTAAAAGAGAATTTCGAAGAATGGAAAAATGTTCATAATGATTTACAAAGTAAATTTTTATTTAATGAACAAAAGAATACAAGAAAAAGTAATTTTAAAAACCCATTAAAAGAACTTGACGATAAAATATTGTTTGCTCAAAAACTTATTGAAAAAGGAGATATAAACCAAGAAGAAACAAACTTACTCAAAACAAACCAAGATGCATTTCTTATTGAAATGGATAAATATGTAAAATCATTACAAAAGAACTCTGATAACAAATTAAATTTTGTAAAAAACATTGTGTGGATTCTTGGGTTCATAGCAATAACTGCAATAATATTAGTATCAATATTTATTTTTAAACCAATTTATGATGACTTAAGAAATAAAAAAGCAGAGCTTTTTTTGTATAAAAAAGCAGTAGAAAAAACCTGTAACAATAAATTACTAAGCATAAGAGAAAATGCAAAAATTATTGCTGGCTACGCAGAAACAGTGAAAAAAACAATATCAGTAAATGATAAAGAAACAGCAATAAAGTATATGAATCATTTAGAAAAGTTTGCAGAAAACATTGATAAAGAATTGAAAGAAACAAATGAAATGATTAAAAAAATGTAAGATCAGAAAATGAAGAATTAAAAAAGGGAAATAGATATTCATTCTATTTCCCTTTTTTTATGAAAAATTTTGGAAAATGAAATGGATATAACTAAGTTAGTAGAAAAATAAAACTTGACAATAACAAAAAAATATGTAGTAATCATTGGGTTTACCTGTCTATTAATTATAATAAATCAATTAATCATACAATACGCAATAAGTCAAAAATCAGATGATGCGTTTTATATTAATATTAGTGGTAAACAACGTATGTTAAGTCAAAAAATAATTGCACTTGTAGCAGAAAACAAAGAAAAGCCAAATAAAGACAATTATAAAAAACTTGAGAATACATTTAATGAATGGGAAAAAGTGCATTATGGTTTCCAATATGGGAATAAAGATATTGGATTAGAAAAACTAACTAAAGAGAACATTAGTTTAGTTCAAAACTTAAATATATATGTAGAAAACGCAAGAGAAGTAATTAAAAATTCAAAAGAAAAATTAGAAATAAATATAGAAGAACTGGCAAAAAATCAAAATCTATTTTTAGTGAAAATGGATAAAATAGTAAAGAAACTTGAAGCAGATTCTGATAAAAGATTACAGTTTATAAAATACATAGAGATTTTTCTTGCACTTATAACTTTATTGGTACTTTTAGTTGAAGTAATATTCGTATTTATTCCTATTACAAAAAACCTTCAAAAACAAAACAGCAAATTACTTAACACAAATAAAACACTTGAAGAATATAACTATGTTGCTTCACATGATTTAAGAACACCCATAATCAATATTTTGAGCTTTGCCAAATTACTTAAAAATCAAAAAGGTGAAAATATAAAAGAAGATGAAAAAACTTGTTTAGACTTCATAATAAAAGGAGCAAAAGAAATGGATAATATGACCAATGATTTAATGCACTTTTCGTTAATAAAAGAAGTGAATAAAGAAAAAGTAAACATAATTGAAATCATAAAAAGTATAGAAAAAGAACTTGAAATAGAAAACGAGTATGAGCTTACAATTAATGAAATTCCTAAAGAAATAGAAGCAGATAAACAGCTTATAAAAATAGTGATAAAAAATATAATAGAAAACGCAATTAAATTTATTGAAATTAATAAAATGCCAACTATTAACGTAAGCGGAAAAGCAAATAAAAAACAGTATAAAATTATAATTGAAGATAAAGGAATAGGGATAGAAGAAAAAGATAAAGAGAAAATTTTTGGAATATACAAAAGATTAAACAACAAACAAACTTACAAAGGAAGTGGAATTGGTTTAGCAATAGCCAAAAAAATAATTGATTTACACGAAGGTGAAATTTGGGTAGAGAGCCAAATAAATGAAGGAACAAAAGTTTTCATTACACTACCCAAATCATAAATAAAACACAAATCTATAAAAAATTAGCATTTTGCATCAATTGCTCTAATCTTCTTATTTGAGGTCGTTTGTCATATTTTGGAGCATAAATCCAAGCATCCATTAAAACAACTCTATCATTTGCCTTATCAAAATAAGCATAATTCAAAAAAGGACCACCCATATAATCTTTAGTTAAATACCACAAACCACGCGATTCAATAACAGTTTTTACGTTTATAACAGCGGGCTTAAAATCGGGTTCAAAATTTGTTTCGGTTGTCATAAAAGAACCTTCTGTATCACTTTTCACATAAGCCTCGCCGTATTCATTTCGGGCATCAATAATAAATTGTGCCACATCAAAATCAGCATCGTCAAAATTTTTAGGGAATTGTTTCACGTGAAACACTAGATTACTAACTGCTTCCTCCAAATCTTGTCTAAACCAATAAAGGCTATCAGCCTCAATAACTTTACGGTAGCTTTTAGGAATTGTAGCATCAACAAAACACTTTTTACTTACCGCCTTAGCAAAACTTGAATTTTCCCTACTAGCCAAAGCAGAACGCAAAGCCTTTTGGTTTTCAATTTCAGAAACAGCCTTTAAAATTCGTTCATCGTTTGCCAAAATATTACTTGCCAAACCACTAGCATCAGGAGCAGAAAGATATACAACCTTTTGTGGTGAAGCATAAACATCTTTAAACGAAATTAAAAAATCATTTCCTTGCTTAGTATAATTTTCAAAAGCCGCTTTAGTGTGGCGGCACAAATCAGAATCGCAATTGGTAGGCGAAACAAAAACAATAGTGCTGCCACGTTTAAACAAATCTTTGAAAGCCTTATACGGAATTTGTCGTAAATCAAAACGAGGCTCACTTTGTGGTAGAGCAGGGTAGTCTTCAGCCAAAATTTCACGCAAAACATTACCCAACTCACCCTTCCAATAAGCATCATCCATCACCAAAATTACCTCATCTATTTGCCCCGAACTTTTAGGCAAATTTTTATAAGCAGATTTTTTAGTCTTATCATTGCCAGTTTCAGATGAAGAACAAGAAAACAAAAAAACAGATATAAATAAAATTGAAAAAACAAAATTTGAAAAGGATAAACGCATTTTTATAATTTAAAATGAAAACCTAAAAGTTAAATATAATCAGATTTCAAAACTCTTAAAATCTAAAACTCAATAACTCATAAATTGAAACGTTAATAAAAGGTAAAAATATTGTTTATAACCCAAACAAATACATAAAAGTTAAAAACTAACTTTGTAATAAATAAAAAGAAATTTAGTTTACAGTAAACTTAGTAAGTATAATTCAAGTTGCGATGTTTTTGTACGGATAGCGATTTATCGTGTTCATTGATGTAATAAATTGCAACTTGAGTTTATTAATAACAAACTTAGGAACAAAGTTTGAATGGAAAAATGAGTTACGATATCTTGTTGCAACATCGATTGGCAATCGAATTGTTATCGTGTGCAAGGAAGCGATAAATGTAAGGACAGCGATTTATCGTGTCCTAAATAAGATTCATCGTGTCCAAGGATGCAATAATTTGTAAACTATATATATAGTTAAATAAAATAGAAAATGGCTATTTAAAAATGAACAACAAAAAAATGATTAAAAATAAAATAACGCTAATAACGCTAATATTTTTCCTAATAGGAATAAGTGAAAAAGCGAATGCACAATGTCCTCCAAATGCAGAAGTATTCAATTACCTTACAAATACCGACCAATGGTCATTTTGTATAAATGAAGGAATAGTAGATTTAACACAATACCTAAATCCAGATTTTCCGCAAGGAGACTTTTTTATTTTAGATCCAGC
The DNA here is from genome assembly GCA_020629595.1 of Chitinophagales bacterium. Taxonomy (GTDB): domain Bacteria; phylum Bacteroidota; class Bacteroidia; order Chitinophagales; family UBA2359; genus JAHDDA01. The sequence continues at coordinate 2,141 of JAHDDA010000166.1, read as the reverse complement.
ATTTTCAGGAGCAATTAGCAACAACCAGTTAGATGTAAATGCCATAACATCAACAGTTCCGAATACAATAAATATTTTACCAGTAGAATATAATGTAAATATAAACGGAACACTATGTGTATATTCAAACCTTACATTTACAGGCATAAATGAAAGCCCAGTATTAGATCCATTATCGGTAAGCAATATAGATGGTACAAGCTATTGTAGTGGTGCAAATTCAATACTAATAAACCCATCAATATCTGTTGGAGCTGCAATATTAACAATTAATGGCGAAAGCCAAAGTTTACCAAATGTATATATTCCAGGCGAAACAGGAAACTTAGTAGATACAATAACTGTTTTGTATGGTGCAGGTTGCTTTTTAGAAGAAACCTTTTTTGTAAACATTACCCCAACCCCACAACTTACAAACCCCGATACATTATACACCACCCAAACAGCTTATGAATTACAAGCAAACCCAGCAGGTGGCGATTTTTTTGTAAACGGAACATTAATAACCGATAACACAATAGATGTTTCACAACTAACGGTAGGAACAACCATAAATGTAAACTACGATTTAGACGGATGCACAGCAGATTTAGAAGAAATAATAATAGCTGAAGAACCAATAATTATTGAAGAACCAGAAGACACAATAGATACAACACCACAAAATGTTGCAGTATTTGTACCCAATGTATTTACACCAAACTTCGATGATGCCAATGATGTTGTTTATGTAAGAGGTGAAAATTTAGCAACAATAAACTTTAAAGTATTCAATCGATACGGAGAAAAAGTGTTTGAAACAAAAGACCAAAACGAAGGATGGGAAGGATTTAACCTAAACGGAAAAAGATTAAATGCAGGTGTTTATTTCTACCAACTATTATATACAACAGAAGAAAACGGACCCGAAATACTTAAAAAAGGAGAAATAACACTAATCAGATAAAAAAGACACCTGATTCCTGACACCTCAAACCTGAAATAATGAAAAATTTTATATACTTAATAATAATTCTAACAACTTTTACAACAAACGTAGAAGCCCAAAGCCTACACTTTAGTCAAAACGCAATGGCACCATTAATTACAAATCCAGCTTATGCAGGTTTGTTTAATGGCGATATTCGTGTAGGTGGAATTTACCGAACACAATGGTCTAGCATTTCTAACAGTAATTTCAAAACAACATCAATTTCAGCCGATACAAAAATATTACCAGGCGTAACCGATGGTGATTGGATTTCGGGAGGCGTAACATTTTACAACGATAGAGCAGGAACAGTAAGTATCATCAATAATTCCTTAATGTTTACAGGAGCTTACAATTTAAACCTTTATGGCGAAGGCAAAAACTTTATCTCAATTGGTGCATCATTAGGAATAAATACACAAAGGTTAGACTTATCAAACGCACAATTCGACTCGCAATATTCAGATGGAATTTTTGACGCAAGTTTAACAACAAACGAAAATATAAATGCCAATACTTTCGTTTCGCCAACCGTTTCGGTAGGAGGAATGTATTACCATATAAAAGGAATGAGAGATTATTACTTTGCAGGATTATCATTAGGGCAATTTGCAGGCGTTAAAAAAACAAGAGTATCGGAAACCGAAACCAACAGTATTCCAATAAAATTGGGCGTACAATTAGGAATGAGTAAAAAACTAAACGACTACTTAGATTTAGTACCAAGAATGTTTTTATTTAAAGAAGGAACAGCCTTTAAAACCGATTTACTTATAGGTGGAAGATATGTATTTCTTGAAAACAGCAGAAAACAAATATTAAATGCCTTTACCTTTTCGGCAGGAATACGCTTTAATGGTAACAATGCAAGCGATTCTGGAATATCTCGCACCGATGCCTTTATTTTACAAGCAGGTTTAGAAGTAGAAAAAATTACGGCATCAATTGCCTACGATGCAAATATTTCAGACTTAAAAGTAGCAACAGGAAGAAACGGTGCTGTAGAAATTGCCCTAAGTTATAACATTAGTTATAGAGAAAACCGAAGAGGAAAAACAGGAGGATCTGTAAACTGCCCAAGGTTTTAATATCAAACTAATTTACAGTTTAGCTAGGGTTTAAAATCCCTAACTGGGATAAAAAAATACAAGTTAAATCGCAAAGTAAATTT
>JAHDDA010000165.1:4489-6184 GCA_020629595.1 Chitinophagales bacterium | reverse complement strand
ATTATGAAAACTAATTTATTCTTTTTTATTCTATGCTTATTTATAAGTTATTCTGTTAATGCACAATTAGATGTAAACGCCGTAAATGATTCCATTAGTCGTATTCAAGCAATACAAAGTTTTGCAGGCGAAGGTATTGAAATTTCAAATGTTATTATGGATTGTGGATTTAGTGCATTTGGAACTTTTAATACACAAGTTCCAAGCGAATTACAAGATTTAGGAGTAGAATATCTTTTTGATTTTGAAAATGAAGCAGGTTTAGTTTTAAGTACAGGTGATGTTACAGATGTTAGTAATATTTCATCTTTTTTTGCAAGTAGCTTTGCCGAAGGAAGTGGTGAAGATGATATTGATTTAGCTAATTATATAACTAATCAAAATGATATTTGTGTGATTGAATTTGATATTATTCCTCAATATGATAATATAAATTTTAGTTACTTTTTCGCTTCAGAAGAATATCCTGAATATGTCTGCACTCCGTTTAATGATGCCTTTGGTTTGTTCCTTAAAGGTACAAATGTAGTTGGTGATTTCAATTCTGAATTTAGAAATCTTGCTCGTGTTCCAGAAGATTTAGAAGCTGAAACTTTTACTGAAGAAATTGTTTCGATAGGAACAGTTAACTGGGGAAATTTTAGTAATAATGTAAATCTTTATTATTGTGGTGGAGAATGCCCTAATAATAATGATGGTTGTGTGTGTGGTTGCGAGTATTATATTCCAAATGGTGATGGTTCTATTTACGAAAATTATTTAGTTTTTGATGGTTTAACAACAACGCTTTCTGCTGTTGCCGACGTAGTTGCAGGTGAAACATATAAATTAAAGTTAGTAATAGCCGACAAAGGAGATACAATTTTTGATAGTGCCATTTTTTTCGGAGCCAATTCGCTTATTTCAATAAATAAATCACCAGAAACAAATACGTCAAGCACTAATGTTTTGGTTGAAAATATCTTGAATATTGAAAGTTTAAACTCCGAAAATCTTATCATCAATGTAGAAAGTACTGGCGATTTGTCTTTGTTTAATGTAGAGGGTAAGCTAATAAAACAACAGTTTGTAAGCGGAAATAACGTAAATGTAAATATCAATAATTTATCTGACGGAATGTATTTTATTCAGTTTCAGCCAACAAATTCCAATAGCGTTTATGTTCAGAAGTTTGTGAAGTAATTACCTTTTCTCAGGAAACAAAACGCCAATCCGTTTTTCCATTTCAGTAGCTATAACTTGAGCATCGTGGTTTTGCTTTTTTAAATGTTTTATAATACTTATGTAACTTTCGTAATCTCGGTTTTGGCTCAATTTAAAAATTGCTTCAATATTTTGTATTTCAATTTCAAAAGCAACTATGGCTTTCATAATTGCTTGGTAATAGCTTGGCGGTAAATTTTCAAAAGTAGTGGGCGATTGCTCGTTATTGTTTTCAAAATATAAAGAAGTTAACTGCAATACTTCTTTCAAGGCTTCATTGTCTAAAAAACGAATGTTTCCTTTAACGTGAACACTCATATAATTCCAAGTAGAAGCCACATTTTTATTACTGTACCAAGTGGCACTTACATAAGTGTGTTTGCCTACAAAAACTACCAATACTTTATTATTTTCTAAAAATGCCTTGTGATGGTCGGTATTTCGCATAATATGCCCACGCAATACTTGTTTGCCATTTTTTTCTTCAATAAA
>JAHDDA010000165.1:0-4389 GCA_020629595.1 Chitinophagales bacterium | reverse complement strand
TAAAACCCAATAAAAAAGCCATCATTTTTAGCGGCTAATTTACGCATAAACATAACTTTTGGATCGCTTACAACATTATTACGGTAAACCGAACCAACGCCCAAAGTATTAATTGTTTTGCTTCCACCATTTAGCTGAGTAATATGATTTATTACATCTGTTGTGTTTTCGTTGGGGCATTCTGTTCCACTTCGTGAGGTAGGTAAACCATCGGAAAGGAAAGTAATTGTACCAGCACCATTGTAAGCTGGTTCACTAAAAATATAGTCCATTACAGCACGAGTGGGTGTGCAGTTTCGAGCATATAATTTCGATACATAATTATAAACCCTATATTTAGTTTGGTCGGTTACAGTAGTCATTTTTCCAAAAAGAATGTCATAATCTTCTTTATTGTTTTTTGGAAAAACCAAAACATCAATTTTATAACTATCGTTCATTGTAGCAACCAACATTTTAAGTCCAGCCTTTACTTGATCTAATTTTTCAGGCTCAGGATTATCGTCCATACTGCCCGAAACATCTACCACAAATAAAATATTTTTATCCTTGAATTTTACACCTGTTCTATCTTCTTTGGCTTTTCCTTGTCCTTGCGATTTTTTAGCGGCTGCTTTTGCTTCTGCTAATTCTTTTTCAAGCTCGTTGTTTTCTTGTTTTAGGGCATCAATTTCTTTTTGTAAACTTTCGGTTGCCGAACCTTCGCTTGCCATTTCTTGCACTCGTTTTTCAGCCTTACGAACTTGTTGTGTTTTTTCTTCAACTTGTTTTTCTAAATCTGCCACTTTTTGTGCTTCTGCCTGAGCTTCTTGTAATTGCTCTTTTAGTTTTTCCATTTCAGCAACAATTTCTTGCTTGCTCGCTTCGGCTTGTTTTACAGCATTGGTTTTAGCATCAATTTCTTTTTGTAAATCTTTTTGCTCCACCATTAATGAACCTCGTAAACCTTCTAAGCGTTGAATTTCATTTTTTAATTGAGCTATTTCTTCTGCTTGATTGGTGTTTTCTTTTCTAAGTTGGTCATTTTCTTGTTGTAACTTTTCGGTTAAGGCATTTGTATCGCCAACTTTAGATTTTAAATCTTCAATTTGTTTATTTAAACTTTTAACCCGAGTGTTTAATTTTGCTTTTTCATCATCGCATTTACCCAACTGAATTTGCAACTGTTTTATTTCTTCTTCCAAAACATCAACTTGCGAAATAATGGTACTAAACTTTTGTTGCATACTAGAAAGTTGTTCTTTCGGAACAGAGCCTTCTAATTCTGTCATTATACCTTTAATTTCTTTAACTTCCAATTTCAAAGATTTAAAGGTTTCTAATTCTTGTAATTGTTGTCTAATTTTTGAATCCATTTTAGGAACAATTACAAATAAAATTAATATTGCTCCTAAAGCTCCAGATAATAAATCTAAAAAGGAAACATTAAATATATTGAGTTCTTTGCGTTTCGACATCCACTTTTAATTTGAGGATTTTTTATTTAAAAATAACGAATTAAGATTATTTGCGAATTTAGTAGAAATCAATGGCTTTTTTATTTAGCTTTTAACAGAATTGTGAAAAATAACCAAATCTTACTATGAAGCAATACATTTTCTGTCTAAAATGTATTGTCTATTATCTAAAATCTGAAAACTAAACGTTAATTTGTATTACTTATGATGTTAAAGTTAAACAAACCACTAAGTTTAAACAAACAAGGTAAACGAAAAAACAATGAAGATGCTTTTTCTATTCCTGAAAATGCCAAAGAGCCACAGGTTTTTATTGTGTGCGATGGCGTAGGTGGAGCAAGTAAAGGTGAGGTAGCTTCACACTTAGCTTGTACTTCTATAATTAATTTTTATAAGCAAAATAAAACAGAAAATAAAGACAAAACATTTTGGCAAAATGCTTTAAAGTTTTCAGAAAAGCAATTTACACAAGAAATCAACAAAAATCCAAAGTGTAAGGGAATGGGAACAACTTTGGTTTTGGCTCATCCAGTTGAAAACAAAATGCAAGTAGTTTGGTGTGGCGATAGCAGATTATATCAATTCCGAAATGGAAAAATAATTTATAAAACCAAAGATCATTCTTTTGTACAGAAATTGGTAGATGAAGGTCAAATAACAGAAGAAGAAGCACTTGTTCATCCTCGTAAAAATATAATTTTAAGAGCCATAAATGGTGAACATAATCCAAGCGAAATTGACTTTATAGAACTAAATGATGTTCAAACAGATGATATTTTTTTCCTTTGTTCAGATGGAATTATAGAATTTTTGACCGATGCACAATTAGAACAAATAATTACCTTAGCTGGAAACGATTATGTTTTTGCTATTGACCAAATAGATGCATATTGCCAAACACATAGCAACGATAATTATACTTGTGTTTTATTTTCGGTTGCGGGTTTAAAAGAAGAAATTACGCCAAAAGCCCCCGAAAAGAAAGAAGAGAAAACCTTTGCTTCTTCAAAAATGGGCTTATTTCTTATGGGTGGATTAGCTTTGTTTTTATTGGCATTTGCTTCTTACTTTTTAACAAAAGAAGATAAATCAAGCAATGAATTTGCTAAAACGCAAAGCCCAAAAACTAAAGTAATTTCCAATGAAATAGAAAAAAAAGATTCGCTAAAAAATAATGCTTTATCTGTTGATAGTTTAAAAGCAACTGAAACAGAAATTACTAATTTTTCTATTTCTGAAGGAAAGAAAAAGATAAAGATTTACCAAAAAAACGATTCAACTTATACGAGTATTAAAGATTCGTTGAAAAGTATAATGTTGGGCGAATATTTTAAAATTGATTCGTTACGAAAAGCAAAAAACGATACAAGTGGACGATTTTTTGAGGTGCAAGATTTAGTTCGGGGACGATTTTTATATTCCGTTGCAGAATTTGGCTCGGCTTTCGATGCTTTAAAAAATTGGACAAAGCACGAATGGAGAGATTCTTTGTTAACAAAGAATGATTGGTTAATTTTACACGAACTTTATAGCCAGCAAGCGGTTAAAGATTCGAGTTTTATTGAACAGATATTAATTTGTGAAAAACAAATATTTAATTCAATTGAGCAATCTAGTAAAACTCTTAAAGAACCAATTGACTCGGCACGTTTGATAACACCTTAATTTTATAACAAAAAAAGCCCTGAAAGGGCGAAACAATTATAATGAAAGAAAACTTTGACTTTTCGTATAGTAGAAAAGATTTTGGAAAACCATTTCATTTCGGTGTTTCAACAGCTTCTCACCAAATAGAAGGAGCTTGGAATGTAGATGGAAAAGGCGAATCTATTTGGAACAGATTTGACCATACAGAAGGAAAAATAGAACGTGGTGAACACGCAGATATTTCCTTAGATTTCTATAATCGTTACCCAGAAGATTTAAAAATGATGGGCGATTTAAGTATTCCCAATTATCGTTTTTCAGTGGCTTGGTCAAGAGTAATGCCATTGGGTTATGGCAAAACCAACGAAAAAGGAATTGATTTTTACAATCGAGTAATTGATACTTGTTTAGAAAATGGTATTGAGCCGTGGATTACCTTATATCACTGGGATTTACCACAAAATTTATACGATTTAGGTGGTTGGTCGAAGCGACAAATTACGCATTGGTTTGAAGAATATGCCGAACTTTGTGCCAAGCGTTTTGGCGATAGAGTTAAAAATTGGATGGTTTTAAACGAGCCAGTAGCATTTACCGTTTTAGGAAACCTTTTGGGCATTCACGCACCAGGAAAACGCAATCCTTCTTACTTTTTAAAATCGGTACATCACGCAGCACTTTGCCAAGCTATTGGCGGGCGAGTATTGCGTGAACACGTTAAAGATGTAAACGTAGGAACTACCGTTTCGTGTTCTTATGTTGAGCCTTACAAACAACAAAAACGCCACATAAATGCAGCAAATCGTGTAGAAGCAATTTTGAATCGTTTGTTTTTAGAGCCAGCCATTGGGCGAGGTTATCCGTGGGAAAATTTTAGTTTTTTACAACGTTTAGAAAACTATATGGAAGCTGGCGATGAAAAAGCCTTACAATTCGATTTCGATTTTTGGGGTGTTCAATATTACACTCGTGAAATTGTAAAACATACGCCTTACATTCCGTTTGTACAAGCAAGTTTGGTTGACCCAAAAGACAAAGGAGCAGAACTAATTACCGATATGAATTGGGAAGTTTTTCCGCAAGGTTTATACAGCCAGTTAAAGCGTTTTGCAGAATACAAAGAAATTAAAAAATTCATTGTTACCGAAAATGGAAGTGCTTTTCCAGATAAGTTAACAGCAGATGGCAGAGTTCACGATGTAGAACGAACCAATTATTTACGTCAGCACTTGGCGGCTTGCTTAAAAGCTAAAAATGAAGGCGTACCATTAGAAGGCTATTTTTA
>JAHDDA010000164.1:3601-6211 GCA_020629595.1 Chitinophagales bacterium | reverse complement strand
TATTAACTTTGCTAAACAAGTTGGATTTAGTTTCTGAGGAAACCCTAATTATATACTCGCACTAAAAAGGGCAATTAGTTTTAAATTCTAATTGCCCTTTTATCGTAATAACAGTCGTTTTTTCTACCCTCTAAATCCTATTTTAGTAGAACCTGCAACCTTGCGTGCATATTCGGCTGATAAAAATTCAACATCCTCAATTTGAATGAGTTTCATTTGAATATTTCGGGTATCTTCATCTAAATCAGCAAGACGTAAATTTTGCTTTCTAATAATTTCAGCTACGGTGTTGCGTACTACACGTCCATTCCCAAAAAACTTATCTTTTCCGAAAAGCAAACTTTTAAAGTAAGATTTTAAGTGTTCTACTGCATCTTCGGTAACATTATAGGATTGTTCGGAAATTTGGAATTTTGCAATTTCCATTAAGTCTTCTAGATTCATATCTTCAAAATGAAGGGTTCGTGTAAATCTAGATTTTAATCCAGGGTTCGATTCAACAAATTCTTTCATTTCTTCAGGATAACCAGCAACTATCACAGCAAATTGATTATTCTGGTCTTCCATACGCTTAAGCAATGTTTCAATAGCTTCGCTACCATAATCGCCACGTGCACCTCCTTGGTGCAAAGCATAAGCTTCATCAATAAATAAAATACCACCTTCGGCTTCATTTATTTTTTGTGTAGTTTTTATAGCGGTTTGTCCTACAAAGCCTGCGACTAGACTTTGGCGATCACATTCCACTAAATGCCCACGTTCTATAATGCCTAATGCTTTAAAAATACGAGCCATTATACGAGCCACTGTTGTTTTTCCTGTACCTGGGTTACCTGTAAAAACAGTATGCAATGAAAAACTATTTAACACATCTTGCTCTGTTTCTTTATAAAAGCGTACCAGTTTTACAAGTTCTTTAATATTTTGTTTTACTTCTTTTAAGCCAATAAGTTTTTCTAAATCATTTACTGCTCTTTCTAACTCTTCTTCATTTATTGGAATATCTGGCAAAGATTTTTTCTTGCTTACATAAATGCGTTCAAGGTCTTCAACTCTTATATTTGATAATATCTCTTTAGACAACTCTTCTTTGGGCTCATTGGTTTTCATTACTCGTAACCCAAGATTCATTTTGGCTTTTTCCATAATATTATACACCATACGGGCATTTCCAAAAAAGCGATCACGTTTACGGTAAGACTCAACTAGTTTATCGTATAAAAACGCTTTTGCCTGTTTAGTTAGCTGAATATCTTTTTCACGAGCAGCATAGTCAGCAATATCAATTAGCTCTTGAGGCATATAATCGGGGAAATCAAATTTTAAGTTTAAACGAGATTTTAAGCCTGCATTAGAATCTAAAAAAGTTTCCATTTCTGAAGGATAGCCAGCAAAGATAATGGCAATATCTCCTTTACCATCAGATAATTCTTTTACCAAAATTTCTACTACCTCTCTACCAAAATCTTTATTATCTTCTTTGGAACGAGATAAAGCATAAGCCTCATCAATAAATAAAATACCACCTTTTGCCTTTTTTATGGCTTCTTTTACTTTTGGGGCAGTTTGCCCTATATATTCTCCAACTAAGTCAGCCCTATCAACTTCATGAACGTGTCCTTTGGTAAGCAAGCCCATTTTGTTGTATATTTTACCTAGCATTTTGGCTACTGTAGTTTTTCCTGTACCTGGATTACCTGTAAAAACGGCGTGCATTTGTGGCTTACCAGGTTCGTTAAACCCTTTGTCTTTTCTTAACTGAATAAATTGTAAGTACTCGGCATATTCTTTAACTTTAGTTTTTATTTCGGTAAGTCCTACCAAACCATCAAGCTCGTGCATTACATCATCTAAAGACACATCGGGATCAATAACTGGCGAAATCAAAGGATCAGCAGCTCCAACTCTGTTGGGTGTATAGGCTTCACTAATTCCTTCTTCAAATCCAGCCCCAACTTCAAAAGGTAAAATGGCAATTAGCTCATCCATAAAAACCACCTCTAAGGTGTAATTATCTGGAAACCACGTTCCACGAGCATCTGATCCCCAACCTGTGGTTATGGTAAAGGTTTTATCATCACTTCCAAGGCTTTTAAGTTCTGCTGTTTCTCCTTTTAATTGGCGAGCATCGTTGTAAAAGTTAAACAATAATTCACAAGACCAAGGCTCTGGGTAAACTAGATTTTTGAAAGTAAACTCTATAAAAATAAAACGTGTATCCTTGCTGTCAAATTTTTTATAATAAGTTCTTTCATTTTTATCAACACCTTTATCACCGCTTTCGTATAGCTTCATACTTTCTATACTAAAATAAGGATTAAATTCAGGTGTAACTTTTCCCACATCTTCTATATGAAAGTGTGTTGAAGCCAATACTTCTCCATCAATAACAACCTCCCATACATACACTCCTTTTTTCCAGTAAAGCCCTTGTTTTTTATTACCCCAACCATCACGAATGTACACAATATTATCGTTTTTACTTACCTTTTTTTCAATAGGTAGTGAGCATAGTTGTGTACGGCGAGTTCCTTTTAAAGCATAGGCACATAATTCTAATTTAATGTCCCAATCTTCTTCATCAAAGAGTTTGTTAAAAAAAGAAAATTC
>JAHDDA010000164.1:0-3501 GCA_020629595.1 Chitinophagales bacterium | reverse complement strand
AACAAAAAAAGGGCTCGTACTGGATATACAGTAACAGCCCTACTCTTTTTGAATAATTGGTTTATAACAGAACGCTTTTTTAATCGTTCTGATTTTGAGAAAGTAAACTTTTTATTTTGGAAATTATTATCCATTGTGTCTGATGTTGATAATATACAGACACGCTACTTTTACTTCAAGCGTAATTCGTCGGAAACAGTTAATTTTTTACGACCTTTAGCTCTACGACGAGCTAATACTTTACGACCATTTTTTGAAGCCATACGTTCACGAAATCCGTGCTTATTTTTACGCTTACGACGAGAAGGTTGATATGTTCTTTTCATCTTATATTTATTTTGAAATTAATTTTAAAATCAGCAAAAGGAGTGCAAAGTTAGCTTTTATTTTTCATAGTAGCTTAATATAAATTGTAAAAATTACAATTTTAATTGATTATACTGGCAAATTTGTATGAAAAAGAACTGCAAAATAATGGCAAAAAGCACCTCCCATTACGAATAAATGCCAAATTGCATGATTGAATGGTATATTCTTTTTTAGATAAAAAAATGTTCCACATATATAAAATAAACCGCCTACTAAAATCCAATAAAATCCGTTAAGTGCCATACTATTAATTATGGGCTTTAAAAACAATACAGCAACACATCCCATAGATGTATATAAACAAACATCTAACTTACGAAAACTATTGATTTTATTTCGTAGTGAAAACTTAAACACAATGCCAATAATAACCAAAACCCACATTAAAATAAAGATAAAAACTCCGAATCCATCTCTTAAATTTCCAAGAGCAAATGGCGTATATGAGCCTGCAATTAACAAGTAAATAGCCGTATGATCAAGTAATCTTAACTGTTTTTTTAGATTTTCTTTTTGAACAAAATGATAAACAGTTGATGCCAAAAACATAAATATTAAAGAAACACCAAAAACTATCATTCCCATAAAAATCCATTCATCATTAAAAGTTTGAGCCCTTTCTACCAAAAAATAAAGTCCAAAACTACTTAATAAAGCTCCTAACCCATGTGTACCGTAATTCCAACGTTCTTCTAAAATAGAATAAGATTTTTGAGGTTTTAGATTAATGCTTTCCATAAAAAATATTTATAAGGTTGAAAATTAAGTTATGTTTTTGTGAATACTTATTAATATATTATGTCTTTCACACATTAGAAATAAAAAATTGACTTAAATCAAGAAAAGAAAGGTAATTTGCTTAGTAAATGTTGTTTTTGTTTTCAATTGAATTATAACTTAGCAGAATATTAAATAATTAGCATTATGAACTTAAAAAATGCACATATTATCATTACAGGTGGTAGTTCTGGTATTGGCAAACAAACGGCAAAACAATGTGTGGAATTAGGTGCTAAAGTTGTAATTACTGGAAGAAATTCTGAGAAACTAAAAGTTGTCGCTAATGAAATAGGAGCTATACCTTTTACATTCAACATAAACGAAATAGACAACATAATTCTAAAAACCAAAGAAATTGCAAAAATATTAGACAACAAAGTTGACATATTAATAAACAATGCTGGAATTGGTGGCAATTTTGACACTTTAGGCAACATAAACATTAAAGACTTTGAAAATGTATTTAGCACAAATGTTTTTGGTTTAGCAATATTTACACAGGAACTTTTACCTATTTTCAAAAAACAACAAAGTGGTACAATTATAAATGTAGCTTCTACGGCTGGTGTTAAAGGCTTTGCAAGAGGTACAGTTTATGCTGCTTCAAAGTTTGCACTACGAGGAATGACACAATGTTGGCAACAAGAATTACGCAGAGATAACATTAGAGTTTGTTTAATAAATCCAAGTGCAGTAACAACTGCTTTTGGTAATGAAGAAAGAACAGAAAGCCCTGAAGAACAAAATAAATTACGTTCTAAAGAAATAGCCGACACTATAATTTCAGTTATACAAATGGATAACCGAGGCTTTATTCCAGAAGTAACTATTTGGGCAACTAACCCATTTTAAAAACAAAAATATTTTCTTAAAATATTGATTAGTTTTGCACAATGGCACATAAAGAACGAAAAGAGAATTTTGAAACAGATTCGGGTATTGAAATAAAAGCAAATTACCCATTTACTGAAATGAATGAAAAGGCAGGTGAGTATCCGTTTACTCGTGGTGTTCACGCTGGAATGTATCGTTCTCGTTTGTGGACAATGAGACAATATGCTGGTTTTTCTACCGCTGAGGCAAGTAATGAACGTTATCATTATTTGTTAAAAAATGGCGTAAGTGGTTTATCCGTTGCTTTTGACTTACCCACTCAGATTGGCTATGATTCTGACCATGAGTTGGCAGAGGGAGAAGTAGGAAAGGTAGGTGTAGCTATTGATTCTATTAAGGATATGGAAACCCTATTCAAAGGCATTAAATTACAAGATGTTTCTACTTCTATGACAATAAATGCTACGGGTTTTATTTTACTTTCTTTTTATGTAGCTTTGGCTCGCAGACAAGGAGCAGATTTAAGTAAAATTTCTGGAACAATTCAAAACGACATACTGAAAGAGTATGCTGCACGTGGAACATATATTTATCCGCCACAACCATCAATGAAAATTATTACCGATATTTTTGAGTATTGCTCTACAGATTTACCAAAATGGAACACAATTTCTATTTCAGGTTATCATATTAGAGAAGCTGGCTCTACTGCTGTACAGGAATTGGCATTTACTTTAGCTAATGGAAAAGCCTATTTAAAAGCCGCTATTGAGAAAGGCTTAAATATTAACATTTTTGCTAAACGCTTATCATTTTTCTTTAACGCCCATAACAACTTTTTTGAAGAAGCCGCTAAGTTTAGAGCTGCTAGAAGAATGTGGGCAAAAATGGTAAAAAGTCTTGGGGCAACCGAAGAACGAGCAATGAAATTGCGTTTTCATACACAAACAGGTGGCTCAACACTTACGGCACAGCAACCAATGAACAATATTGTTCGTGTTTCATTGCAAGCTCTTTCAGCGGTTTTAGGTGGTACACAATCGTTGCATACCAATGGGTTTGATGAAGCACTTTCTTTACCAACTGAAGATGCCGCCAAATTAGCTTTACGAACACAACAAATTATTGCACATGAAAGTGGCGTTACCGATACCGTTGATCCATTGGCAGGTTCGTTTTTTGTAGAAAACTTAACCAACGAATTAGAAGCTAAAGCCTGGGAATATATCGAAAAAATTGACGTAATGGGCGGTGCTGTAAAAGCTATTGAAGAGGGCTATATTCAAGAAGAAATTGCCCGTTCGGCTTATACCTACCAAAAAGATATTGAAGCCAATGATAAACTAATTGTTGGTGTAAATAGCTTTCAAGAACAAGAAAAAAATAAAACGCCCATTTTTAAAATTGATGATTCTATTCGTAAAATACAAATAGAAAAACTAGAGGCTTTAAAAAGCGAAAGAGATAACGATTTAGTAAACAAGCTACTAAAAGAGTTAACTAATAAAGCAACATCAA
>JAHDDA010000163.1:4066-6214 GCA_020629595.1 Chitinophagales bacterium | reverse complement strand
AGTTCCATTTAATTCATTTTAATACTATATTTTAAAGTTAGTTTGAAAAAAACTTGATATTTATAAAAATATAATTGGTATTGTATTTGAATATTTAGTATTTATTGAAGAATAATATATTTTATTTTAAATATTTACAAGTGTATTATTGTAGCAACTTTATTGCTAATTTAAACGTAAAACTGTAAGCTATAATTTCGGTTTTAAATAATGAAACACAAACTATCAAGTCAGCCTAAATTTTTTTATTATTAAAAAGCTACTTTACATATTATTAATTAAAATACTAATTATAGGTTTTTCGCTTAATGCTCAAAAAATTCCTAATTATGCAAAAGAAATAGTTAAAAGTAATAAGCACAATTTAGAAAGATTTGTAGAAAATGCCGATACAGCCTTTAATATAGCTTGGTATTTGGGGCTAGAAAAAAATAAACAAGTTTTCCAGTTTTTAGAAAAAAGCATAAAAGTTGCCCAACAAAAAAATAATATACTTGGAGTAACGAAACTCAAATCATTACAAGCTCAATTATTAAAAGACTTAAAGGGGGTAAAAACCTATGCCGAAGCAACTGTAATTAAAGAATATCCTAAAAAAAAGAAGCCTGTTCCGCCTCCCTTACCCAAACCAACCATACCAGAACCAACTGAGTTAGAAAAATACATAGCCTTAGCAAATGATAATACTCTGCTTGATTCTGAGAAATTAAATGCGTATTTATACTTAGAAAACTATTATTCAAAAGCACCCAATACTGACAAAGCTACGCAGCTTATCTATTTAGAAAAAATTGAAAATATTTACAAACAACAAGATAATCTAGAAGCACTTATTGAAACCCGTAAAAAACTGGCGAAGGTTTATGTTGAAAATAATATGCCTCAAAAATCTGTTGAGCTATATGTAGCAATGATTGATACAATAAATAATGCAACAACACAACTAAGTGAATTACAAAAAGTAGGAGATTATTACTTTACAAATGAATTGTATGAACCATCACAAGAATTTAGAAAAAGATTACTAGATTTAGCTTTAGAACAAAAAATAGACTCAACATCCATATATGCTTACAATGGAATAGGAGAAATTGCTCAAGTTTTAGGAATGTACAAGCAGGCTGTTGAAAATCATTTAGAAGCCTTAACCCTAGCTGAAGCAATAAACGATTCTTTAAGAATTACCAAAAGTCTAATCAAATTAGGCGTTGCTTACAACAAAGCAGGAGAGCTAAAAACTGCCGAAAATTATTTAGAAAGAGGAATAAACATAGCAAAGAATAATAATTTTAAATTAGAGCTAACAAAATTATATAATGAAAGAGCCGAACTTAGTTTAAATAAAAAACAACCAGATGAAGCTATTAAATTCTTTGATTTAAGCTATGAAATATTGGAAGAACTTAAAGACATTGAAGGAATAATTTACAACAGAAATATAAATGGAGATATAAGTATTAGTAAAAAAGAAGACCAAGCATTTGAATTAAATGAAGTGCTTGAAAATGCTATGAAATACTACACCCAAAGTTATGAAAAATCAATTGAGTTTGATAAAAAAGCATTAAAATCAATGAATTATGCCGATATAGGAGAAGTTTTAAATTGCAAAAATGCTTTTCAAGCAGCCTATGATACTTGCTCTTTAGGATATAACTTGGCAAAACAAATAAACTATGTAGAATTTATTGGCAATAATTGTAAATGCTTATATAAAGCTAGTAAGGAATTAGGGAAACATAAAGAGTCGCTAAAGTACCACGAAGAATTAACAGCCATAAATGATAGTTTATTCAATATTAAAAAAATAAAAGAAGTAAAAAAGCTAACAGCTAAAACCGAAATTGAAAAAAAAGTAATAGAAGAAAAAAGTAAAGTTGAAATAGCCAAAGAACAGCGAAAAAGCAAGCAAAATAGATTTAGATACATTGCAGGATTTTTGGCAATTTTATCTTTGGTATTAGGTGTTTTTGGAATTAGACTTTACCAAAACTTAGAAGAAAAAAATAGATTTAATAACGATTTACATCGCTTAAATTCAGATTTAAAACAAGCAAATAAATTACAAAAACAGAACAATAAAAAACTATTAGAAGCCAATAAGTTTTTAGAAAACTTTGCCACCGTAGCAGCACACGATTTAAAAGT
>JAHDDA010000163.1:2644-3966 GCA_020629595.1 Chitinophagales bacterium | reverse complement strand
ACGCCTTGGCAAAAATAAATATTTCTTCTACCATTAATAAAAATACCAACTACTGTACAGTAAGTATTGTTGATAACGGTATTGGTATTCACAAATCAGACACAGAAAGAATTTTTGAACTATTTGCTCGCTTAAACAAACGCAGAGCCTACGAAGGAACGGGTATTGGATTAGCAACTTGTAAAAAAATTGTTGAACATTACAACGGCAAAATATACATTGAGTCGGAATTAGAAGTTGGTACAACTGTACACTTTACGCTTCCTTTATACCAAAAATAATACTGCACTAAGGCAATTTTATAATATACTTTTTTAGTGTAATATCTTTTCATAAAATGTTATCTTAGCCTTTATGAAAGCCAATTTAAAATTATACACAACCATAATATTTTTGATATCCATTCTTTTTTTACTAAAAAATAATACATCAAAAAATAGCAAACAATACACAAAAGCAATTTCTAAACTTGAACAAAAACAACAACCTTACAATTACCTTTTGGCAATGCGTACTTTCCCAGATAAAACTTATGATTACAAAAAATTTAAACAAGTTTTAAAAAAAGAAAAAAATAGAGTTGAAAACAGTACCAAACAAGCCAATGGAAATTTTAATGCAGAATGGACTACGCAAGGACCAGGTAACATTGGTGGCAGAATTTCAACTATTGCTGTTCATCCAGAAAATGAAAACATAATTTTAATTGGCTACGCTTTTGGTGGTATTTATAAAACCATTGACGGTGGAGAGACTTGGTATGCTGTTTTCGACAACCAAACATCATTATCATTAAGCGATGTAACTTTTGATACCAACAACCCTAATACAGTATGGGCTGGAACTGGCGATAATAGTATTCCATTTGCCGCACACGTTGGAGATGGCATATATAAAAGTACAGATGGTGGCGAAACTTGGCAAAATATGGGTTTAAATACTCAAGGTATAGTAAGTAAAATAATTGTAGATCCTACAAATTCAGATGTAATTTACGCCGCTTGTATGGGGCTTCCAATGGAACGAAACCAAGATAGAGGATTATATAAAAGCATAAATGGTGGCGAAACTTGGGAACAAATTTTATTTATAGATAACCAAACAGGTATTCTAGATATATACCTAAATCCTAATAATTCACAAGAACTATATGCCTCATCGTGGGCAAGAATACGCACCAATGCCGAAAGTTTTATGGGGGCAGCAACCAACCACATATACAAAACTTTAGATGGTGGCGAAAACTGGCAAAATATCACAATTGGTGAAGTACCCGAAACATCAAAAAAGGTAATTTTTACCGTTGATGATAATAATTTTGA
>JAHDDA010000163.1:0-2544 GCA_020629595.1 Chitinophagales bacterium | reverse complement strand
ATTCATTTCTTTTCCGATGGAAGCTATCTTTTGGCAACCGATGGTGGTTTGTATAAAAAGTTGCCTAATAATGAAACTTACAATAAAATAGAAAATAATACAACAACACAATTTTATAGAGTGGCTTATAATCCAAGAGAGCCACAGAGTTATCAAGGAGGAGCTCAAGATAATAATTGCACAAAAGGGAATGTTAACGACTTAGACAACTGGTTTAGATTTTCAGGTGGCGATGGTTTTCAATTACATTATCATCCAAGCGAAGAATATTATTTTACCGAATCGCAATTTGGTAATATTAATATGTTTGAAGGTACAGAAGAAAATAATATTTACCTTGGTGGTTTATATTTACCCAATTACACCAATGGCTTAAACACTAATTGGAATGTACCTTATGTTTTTAGCAAAGAAAATCCATTTACAATGTTTACGGCTGGCGAATCTGTTTTTAAAATTGATTGGACAAACACCACTTTTTTTGAAGATTTTACAATTGAAGAAATAAGCTCAAGATTAACCAACGAAGCTCTAGAAGATATTCCTAGAACAACACGTTCTGTTACATCTCTTGACATTTCAACTATAAACGAAAATATTTTGTATGCAGGTACAGGTGATGCAAGGGCTTGGCGAACCTTAGATAATGCTGAAAATTGGGAACGAATTGACACCAATTTACCAGAACGTTTTATTACAAGCATAAAAGCCTCGCCCAACAATGAAAATACCGTATTTATTACCCATTCGGGTTATAGAAGCAATGAATATATTCCTCATATTCACCGTTCTGAAGATAATGGAACAACCTGGCAAGATATTTCTGCAAACTTACCACAAGCGGGTATAAATGATGTTTATATTATGCCAAACCACGCCGATTCGGTACTTTTTGTAGGAACAGATATTGGTGTTTATGCTACACTTAACGCAGGCGAAAGTTGGGAACGTTTAGGGAATAATATGCCCTATGTTCCCGCAATGGATTTAGAAATTAATCCTGTTGAAAATACACTTTTTGTAGGCACATTTGCTAAGTCTATTTTATCCTATCCTTTAGATTCTTTATTTTTTGTTGAAGAAGAACCCATTGTTGACTGCACAAATATTGAAGATAAAATTAGCGTTTCTATCAATAACCAAAACTTTTGCCCAAACGATAATATTATTTTAAATGTAGCTTATAATGATATTAGCGAAAATGCCACATTAACACTAATATTTGAACCAGCAAATTTTATTAATGAATATGAATTAAACGGTTCAGGTGTTATAGAGCAAGTATTTTTTGCTCCAGAAGTTAGCTGTTTAGAAAGTTACCAATTTACTTATGTTGTTAATTGTATAGATAACTCTCAAGTATCCTTTTCAGATAACTTAGCGTTTTCTGTTTATGCTCCTGTTTCTTTTAATGTTGTTTCAGAAGATGAATGTTTTTATGAAATTGCTCCTAATTGCGAATCGTATTCAGTAAGTTGGGCATTAGATGAAAACCTTGATGGAATAGCTGAAGTGACTGGAACGGATAACTTTGTTGCTATATCAGATAACACAAGCGGCGAATTGTTTTTTTATGTAAATGGAAGTGGTGTTTGCGGACAAGAAACACTTACCACTTCTTATGCAATAAATTGCAATGTTAATACCAGTAACAAAATCTTGGAAAATGAATTTAACATTTATCCAAATATTTTAACAGCTGAAAATGCTGTTTTGAATATAGAAAGTAAACAAAACTCAAATGCAAATATTCAACTTTATAATGTTAGTGGAAATTTGGTATTTGAATCTAACATTAATAATTCATACAACTCAAAAATAGTTTTACCTCACTTAAACGCTGGTATTTATTTCTTACAAATTGAAAGTAAAAAAAGCCTGTATAAAGAAAAGATTTTGATTTTTTAGTGAGAAAATTCCTAACTCATTCATAATAGCATTTAACCCAAACAATGACAAAATATTTTTACTACTTATTAATAACAATTTTATCTGTAAACCTATTGGCACAAAACCAATGCGATGGTGGTTTAGAAAACTGTAATTTAATAGCCGATACTGAAAATGCACCTTTTATGTATGGTGTTGGTTCATTTGATCCTACAAGTGAAGCGGTTTTAATTTGGACAAAAGTTGAACCCACTGAAAACGAAACAAGTATTGCGTTAACTTGGGAAATTTCAAATACCGAAACATTTGATTTTATAATTCAAAACGGTGTAATTGAGGTTGATGCAAATACCAATTTTACTGCTACCGTTGATGTACAAAACTTAGAAGCAAACGCACGTTATTATTATCGTTTTATTAATGAAACAGGCAATAGTTCGGTTGTTGGAAAAACCAAAACACTGCCCACACAAACCAACCACGTACGTTTGGCAACAATGTCTTGTTCAAGTATTTATTCTGGCTACTTCAATGCTTACAGGCACATTGCCAATTCCGAAGCCTTTGATTTGGTTTTACATTTAGGCGATTATGTTTACGATTTTGTAGATAGTGATGAACAAATTCGTGTACCCAATCCATACCCAAGTGTTC
>JAHDDA010000162.1 GCA_020629595.1 Chitinophagales bacterium | reverse complement strand
CACATCGGCATCTGAATGACCAAAAGCACCTTTGGTGTGTTCTATTTCTATTCCACCTAAAATAAATGGGTGATTTTCTTTTAAGGCGTGTACATCGTAGCCAAATCCTATTCTAAATGGTGTCATTTTTTTGAATTATGAATGTTGAGTTTTGAATGATGAATGATGAATTAACTCCATAATCATAAACTCATTTTAATTGATAGCAAAATTACTTTATTAAATTAGTTACTGATATACTTACTTATACCCACTTTATTAACCATTAATAAATTTTAAATGTTGATAGATGGTAGATGATACTTAGCAGATGCTTACTTTTGATTTATGAATTTAAGTTTAACTGGAAAAAATGCCTTTGTTTGCGGAAGCACGCAAGGTATTGGTAAGGCTTCGGCAATAGAATTGGCAAAATTGGGTGCTAATGTTACTTTAATTGCCCGAAATGAAGAAAAACTAAAAACTGTTGTTACTGAATTAGACAACTCGCAAGGACAAAAACACGATTTTATTCAGTTTGATTTTTCTGATGCCTCTAATTTGGAAAATACGTTGGAAAGTTATTTAAAGCAGACATCAAAAAACATTCATATTTTAGTAAATAATACTGGTGGTCCTCCTGCTGGTTTGTTAACCAATGCCAATACTTCTGAGTTTTTACAAGCAATGAACAACCATTTGGTTTGTAATCATATTTTAATGCAAGCAGTTGTTGATGGTATGAAAACCGATAGTTATGGCAGAATTATCAATATTATTTCTACTTCGGTAAAAATACCTATTGCTGGCTTGGGTGTTTCCAATACCACACGTGGAGCTGTGGCAAGTTGGGCAAAAACTTTAGCCAACGAATTGGGGCAGTTTGGTATTACGGTTAATAATGTTTTACCAGGTTTTACGGCTACGGCTCGTTTGGCTTCAATAATAAGTAATAGAGCTAAAAAAGCAAATAGTTCTGAGGAAGAAGCGGCTAATAAAATGAAAGCTGGTGTTCCTGCAAATCGTTTTGGTACTTCTGAAGAAATTGCCAATGTTGTGGCATTTTTGGCTTCGCCAGCGGCAGCTTATGTAAATGGTGTAAGTATGCCTGTTGATGGTGGGAGAACTGGGTGTATTTAAGTTTTGAGTTATTAGTGTTTAGTTTTGAGTTGTTTGTTTATACTTCTTAACTCAAAACTAAACACTTAAAACTAAATTCTACTTTCCGCCTAAATAAGTTTTTAAACCTTTGCTACGTTGCACAGAACGAAGGCGTAAAATAGCTTTATCTTTTATTTGTCGAACACGTTCACGAGTTAAGCCAAATTGTTCGCCTATATCTTCTAAAGACATTGGGTGCGAAACGCCAATTCCGAAAAACAACTTAATTACATCTGCTTCACGATCTGAAAGTGTGCTTAATACACGTTCAATATCTACACGTAAACTATCTTGAAAAGAAAGATTGGTATCGGCTCTATCTATTTTGCTATCAGCTAAAACATCAATCAATGAATTACTATCACTTTCTGCAAATGGTGCATCAACAGAGATATGACGTGTTGAAAGTGTTAATGATGTTTCAATTTCTTCGGCAGTTAAATCTACTATTTCAGCAATTTCTAAAGCAGATGGTTCACGTTCGTACTTTTGTTCTAACTCGGAAAGCGCTTTTCTAATTTTTGTAAGCGACCCTACTTTATTTAAAGGTAAACGAACTAAGCGTGATTGCTCTGCTAATGCCTGTATAATTGATTGACGAATCCACCAAACGGCGTAAGAAATAAATTTAAAACCACGTGTTTCATCAAAACGTTGTGCGGCTTTTACCAAACCTAAATTCCCTTCGTTAATTAAATCGCTTAATGATAGATTTTGATTTTGATATTTTTTAGCTACAGAAACCACAAAACGCAAATTGGCATTTACCAATATTTCTAACGCTTCTTGATCGCCTTGTTTAATTTTTTGAGCTAATTCTACTTCTTCTTCAGCAGTTAATAAATCAATTTTTCCAATTTCTTGTAAGTACTTCTCAATAGATGCACTCTCACGATTTGTAATCGACTTGGAGATTTTAAGTTGTCTCATTTAAGGATTTTTAGTGGAGAATTTTAATTAATAGAGAACAAATATTTTTTTTTCTGAGCAATTTGTCAAGTAATCCTTAACAATTTTTTAACTCGAAACCAAATAAAGTCACTTTTTCAAGTGTTTTTTTACTAACACTTGAATATTTCGTACAACTTAAACCTAAAAAATGCAAATTATATATTTATTCTTTTAGCTCGAATTGATTGAAGCTCACTAGCTACATCCCTTAAAACAGCAGGCATAAGCAACTCTTCAAAACTTTTGTTAATTGTATTATTAAATTTTTGAGCAACGGCTTCTAAGGTTTGTTCTCCAATTTTAATCATTTCTTCCAATTCTAAACCTTGATTTTGGTACACTATTACCCAACGTACTAATTTAGGAAGATATCTGTTCTGTAAAATTTGCAGTGCTATTTCACAACCCTCTTTGATTTGTGCTGCCAATTCTAAATCCACCTCTCTAACTTTAGCCAAATGGGCAGCAGCTTCTTTGTCTAAAATAGGTTTTGATATACTTAGTTTTCTCATGTAATTTTTTGGTTTAATTAACTATAAGAGTGGTTAAAAAGTAGTATCTATTAGAATGAATTTAAAAAATATATTGTGAATTTCGAAAACTAAGACGAAAAAAAGCCATTAAGGCACTTCTACGGCATTTAATATCTCTTTTACAATATCTTCTGAGGTAATATTTTCGGCTTCTGCTTCATAGGTAACACCAACTCTGTGTCGCATTACATCGGTGCAAATTGCTCGAATGTCTTCTGGAATTACAAAACCACGTTTTTTTAAGAAAGCATAAGCTTTGGCTGCCATTGCTAAATTTATAGAAGCACGAGGTGAACCTCCATAGCTTATCATATTTTTCATTTTATCCAGTTTATATTTTTCTGGATAACGTGAAGCAAATACAATATCTAAAATATAGTTTTCTATTTTTTCATCCATATAAACCTTACGCACCACATCACGTGCTTTTAAAATAGAATTGGGTTGTAAAACCGATTGAATTTTTTGAAAACTTTGGTTTACATTATTTCGCATAATTAATTTCTCATCTTCTTTTTCGGGATAAGAAATCACCGCTTTCAACATAAAACGATCTAATTGTGCTTCGGGTAATGGATAAGTTCCCTCTTGTTCTAATGGATTTTGGGTTGCTAAAACTAAAAAGGGCTCATCTAATTTATAGGTATTTTCACCAATGGTAATTTGGCGTTCTTGCATTGCCTCTAATAAAGCACTTTGCACTTTTGACGGTGCCCTGTTTATTTCATCGGCTAAAACAAAATTGGCAAAAATTGGTCCTTTCTTTACGGTAAAATCGTTTTCTTTTTGGTTGTAAATAAGTGTACCAATAACATCGGCAGGCAGTAAATCGGGTGTAAACTGAATACGGCTAAACTTGGCACTTATGGCTTTCGATAATGAATTAATAGCTAAGGTTTTTGCTAATCCAGGTACACCTTCCAACAAAATATGACCATTACTTAGCATAGCTAAAAGTAGGCGTTCAATCATATATTCTTGCCCAATAATGGCTTTCCCCATTTCTGTATTTAATACATCAACAAAGCCACTCTCACGAGCTATCATTTCATTTAACTGAACTATATCGGCTTGCATATTTACTGCACCAGTTTCCATAATTTTCAATTTTAGACTGCAAAAATATATATTAAACTGTAAAGAATAAATAATTACTAGACTCGTAATGTATAATTTAGCATTTCTTTAAAGAATAATTGTCAATTATCAATTGTTAATTATCAATTTAAAATTATGGATTTCAAAAAGTTTTTACCGCACATAGTAGCCTTAGTGGTTTTCTTGGCAGTTGCCATTGGTTTATTTCCACAAGCATTTCAGGGTAAAGTAGTTGTACAACCCGATATGCAAAACTACCGAGGCTTAGGTGATGATGCTCGTGAGTTTTATAAAGAAACAGGCGAAGAGTCGTTATGGACAAACAATGCTTTTAGTGGAATGCCTACAATTGTTTGGGGTGGTGCTAAATACAGCACCAATTTATTAAAGCACGTACATAATTATGTATTAAGTCTTAATTTACCACGTCCTACGGCTTACTTCTTTGTTGCCTTTGCTTCGTTTTATTTACTAATGTTGGTATTGGGCGTAAATCCGTGGTTGAGTATAGCTGGTGCTTTGGCTTTTGGTTTAAGTTCTTATAATTTTATTATTTACGAAGCAGGACATGGAAGTAAACTAATGGCTATTGTTTATTTTCCGTTGGTAACGGCTGGCGTTTTGTTGACTTATCGAAAAAAATATTTACTTGGAGCATTAATTTATGCACTTGGTTTTGGTATAGAAATATGGTCGGGGCATTTTCAAATGACGTATTATTTAGGCATTGCTTTAGGAGTTTATGTTATTATAAAACTTATTTTTTCGGCAATACAAGGCGAATTACCACACTTTTTTAAAGCAAGTGCCATTTTAGTTTTAGCAAGCGTATTGGCATTGGGTTCAAATACAGCTAAGTTGTGGAGTACCTACGATTATATGAAACAATCTATAAGAGGTCCAGCCATATTAGCTGCCGAAACCGAAATAGAAAAAGATGATAATTCAGCTGGTTTAGGTAAAGATTATGTTTTTCAATGGAGTCAAGGAATAGGTGAAACTTTTACCATTTTAATTCCTGGTTTTTATGGTGGTGCTTCACAAGAACATATTAGTAGAGATTCGGCAACGGCTCAAGATTTACGCCGTAAAGGAGCTACGGGTGCGGCACTTAGTTCTGCTCCACTTTATTGGGGCGATATGCCTTTTACAAGTGGACCAATTTATTTTGGTTCTATTGTTTGTTTTCTTTTTGTATTGGGTTTGTTTACCGTAAAAGGCGAACTGAAATGGTGGCTTTTGGTAGCAACAGTTTTAACTATTATGCTTTCGTGGGGAAAAAACCTAATGTGGTTTAGCGATATTTTTTATTATTATTTCCCTTTCTATTCAAAATTTAGAGCCGTAAGTTCCATACTTACTATTCCGCAATTTACAATGCCATTATTGGGCATTTTAGGGGTTTCGGCTATTGTTTCTGGAAAAGTTAGTGGTAAAGAAGCTCAACGTGCCTTGTTTATTTCGGCTGGAATTGTTGGTGGTTTGTGTTTGCTTTTTGCCATTATGGGCGGAAATCTTATGACGTTTGAAGGTGCAACTGATGAACGTTTGGCTCAAGCTGGCTACTCTTTAGATGCTTTGATTGATGATAGAATTGCTCTACTACAAGGCGATGCTTGGCGTTCGTTGGCGTTTATTTTAATAAGTGCTGGTTTAATTTGGTTGTTCATAAACGAAAAAATAGCTGGTGCTTGGAAAACACAAGCCTTGTTTGCTGGTTTAGCTATTTTAGTAACCGTAGATTTAGCAGGCTTAGGCACTCGTTATTTAAACTCAAGCAATTTTACAGCTAAAAAACGCTACGAAAGACAGTTTACACAACCTCGTTCGGTAGATACACAAATTTTAGCCGATAAAGATCCCAACTTTAGGGTTTTTGATATGACGGTTAGTTCATTTAATAGCAATGTTCCAGGGCGACAATTGAAAAACATAGGTGGTTATCACCCTGCAAAGTTGCGTAGGTATCAAGATTTGATTGAAAAGCATTTAGGAACTGGCAATCAAAAGGCAATGGATATGTTGAATATGAAATATATTATTTCGCCACAAGGACAGCCACAACAAAACCCCAATGCTTTGGGCAACGCTTGGTTGGTTAGTAATATTGAAAAGGTGCAAACAGCCAATGAAGAAATAAATGCTCTTACCGATTTTGAGCCTAAAACTACGGCAGTTATTCATTCAGAATTTGATGCACAAATTGGCAACTTACAAGCTTCGGGGCAAGGCAATATTGAATTAACAAATTACAAGCCCAACCATTTAACTTATAAAAGTTCTACAAACGCCGATGAGTTGGCTGTTTTTTCTGAAGTGTGGTACAACCCAGCTAAAGGCAAAGGTTGGCAAGCCTATATTGATGGACAAGAAGTGGAACATTTACGAGCCAACTATGTATTACGTGCTTTAAAAGTTCCTGCTGGCGAACATACCATTGAGTTTAAGTTTTTCCCTACTTCTTATTATACTGGCAAAACCATTTCGCTAATTTGTTC
>JAHDDA010000161.1 GCA_020629595.1 Chitinophagales bacterium | reverse complement strand
TCAACAAGTTTAACATCATAAACAAAATAATCAGTATCTCCTTGCCAAAAGAAAGCTCCAATTTTTTCTTTATAGCTTACTTTTATCTGTTTTCCTTCGTATTTCTGAAGTTCTTCAAATACTTCGGGCGTAGATTTTGAAACCGAAAATTCCCAGTAATCTTTTGAAACTATTGCACTCATATCGCCACCACTTATACCACCTAAGTTTAGTTGCCCTTCGTAGGTTTTAAATACAAAGCCTTTTTTCGATATTTTTACCAAATAACCAGCACGTGTTCCTTCGCTGTAAGTTATGTTATTGTAAAAGTAATAGCCTGCAAATAACACACTTAGTATAAGAAAAACAATTAAAAGATATTTTTTCATTTTGCTTTTTTTGAAAATTGAAGATAATGTGTTTGTACGTTTATGTTAATGTTTTTTTGGTAAAATGAGTTCCTTTATTACATTTCGGTTTACCAAAAGCTGTTTCAAAGGTTTTACGCATCTAGCAACATTTCTAAATGTGGGATGCCATCTTCTAAATATTCTTTACCCGTAGGTACAAAACCAAACGAACCATAAAATTTTTCTAAGTAACATTGTGCCGAAATTCTAATAGCCTGCCTGCCATATAAATTATAAACTGCTTCTATTGATTTTTTCATTAAATCTATGCCTATGCCCATTCGTCTTACTTTTTGCGAAGTAATTACCCTGCCAATTGAAACTTCTTGGTAGCTTACGCCAGGTTTTACCAAACGTGTATAAGCTACTAATTTATTTGCCTCATTATAACCCATTAAGTGATGCGAAAATTGATCTTTACCATCACAATCTAAATAAGGACAATCTTGTTCTACTACAAACACTTCTTGTCTTAGCACCATAAAATCATACATTTCTTGCAGACTAAGCTCATTGAAATGCTTTATTTGCCAGTTAATTTTCATTCTTTAGGTGTCAAGATTTTAGAAATCTGCTTCAATTCTTCTTCCCCAGTTTTCACGTTCTTCGTTGGTCCATAAATCAGGAAAAAAGTAAATATGTTGATTTTTTGGTGGCAGGTATTTTTGCCAATTTGTACCACCAGTTGCTTCAATATCTTTAGTATCTCGGTGCAAGTGGCGTACTGCAGCTTTATAATGCGAAAGTGGCCAAAGTACATTTGCTTTTACATCGTATGCACGCATCATTTCTTGCAATTCATTATCTGCTTTTTCTTCTGAACTTAATTGAGTGTACTTACTCCAAATATTTTTGTGGTAAAAACTACGAATTAACTGAATAAGCTCTTTGCTATATTTTTTTTCAAATTGTTTTAATGTAAGAGTTTTTTTACCCGAAGCCAATTCCGTAGCACCTGTTTTCCAGTAAATATGCTCGTACAATTCTACTTCGTCATCACTTTTTTCTAATTGTTTGCGATTATTAAAGTTTACCAAGTTAATTATAGGCGTTGAGCATAATTCAATTTTTCTGTACTGCACCGATTGAAAACCACTAGAAGGCAATAAAGACATTCTAAATTTTAGAAACTGTTGATGATCCAGCACTTCATACATTACTTTAAAAGAATCTATTAAGGTATCGAAATACACATTAATTCTTTTTAAATAATGCTTCATTTTTTCTTTGGTAACTTGTGTGGTATCGCATAGGCTATTTATAGCTTGTAAAATAAGTTTAAAATACAGCTCGGTAATTTGATGATAAGTAATAAAAATTGCCTCATCTTCAAAAGAAGTTTCGGTATCTTGTAAACTAAGCAAAGTATCTAAATGAATATAATCCCAATAGGTAAGGTAATCTGCGTATAACAAACCATCTAAATAAGACACCATATCTTGTCCCATTGCAGTATATTTTTCTTCAAGGCGTTCAAGGCGTTCAATTATTTCTGGTGTTAATTTCATTTTTTTGATTTCAAATTTTTGGTATTTGCAATGTGGTTATAAAGATTTTTTAGCTTTTTTTAATTGTTGCTGTTGAGCTAAAAACCTAATATGTTCACTGCGAAGTTTCATAAAACTTTCACTACCATATTTCATTTTTGGATTTTTATACCATTCTAAAGCATTGCGTCCTTGGTTTATAAAGTAGTAAATGTTTTCCGAAAATGAACGAATAATCATTTTGTGTTTTTCAGCCCATTCAGCATCATCAAAAATAACTTTTATGATAGCGGTATTTTTTCTAAGCCAAATGTTGTTTTGAACCAATTGTTTTAATAAGCCAAAGTTTGTTTTCAAAAAACCAGCATCGGAAAGTTGTTCTTGGGTGTATTGTTGTTGTATTCTTGCAAAATCTTTTTGCCATTTTTGCTCTAAAAACTGTTGTTCAGCTTTAAAAACGTTATTCAACTCACGTTGGCTTAATTTAAAGTTATTATTTGAATCGGTTTGCTTAAAATTCGCTTGATTTTTAAAATATGTAAATAAAAATCTTTCTTTCGTCAATTCTCCTAAGTCAATCTCGTTATTTGAATTTTTATCTACTAGCTCAATACGAAAATTGTTATACCAACTTATTTTTTCTGGATTAAATGATTGTGCTTTTACTTCAGATACTAACAAGACGCATAAAAACATAAGCCAACAAAATTGCCATATTTGTTTTTTCATAAGTTTCTTATTACATTTAAAAATAGCAGTTTTCTAAAAA
Organism: Chitinophagales bacterium; assembly: GCA_020629595.1. GTDB lineage: Bacteria > Bacteroidota > Bacteroidia > Chitinophagales > UBA2359 > JAHDDA01. Next base: position 3,587 of record JAHDDA010000161.1, on the reverse strand, counting down.
GCAAAGCTACGCAAAAATTAATTCTTGGCTTACGCATTTTTTTAGGAAAGCCGTAATTTCTTTAAGAAATATGTGTGTAAATATTGAGTAGATTGTTAATTGTCTCAAAAACTTGGCACAATGCTTGAAATATATTTGTATAGAAAGTAAAGTCAAGTTTTAAAGTTATGAAGTCTAAAACAGTTTTTAGGCTTTTAGCAGTGTGTGTTGCCTTATTAGTGTGCAACTATACTTATGCTGTTGAAAGCAATAATAAAGTTGTTACCACAACTGAGTACGCAAGCGTTAGTTATTATGCAGGCTCTTTTGAAGATGCCAAACGAGAAGCACAACGTACAGGTAAAGGAATATTTGTAAAAATGTGGGCAAGCTGGTGTGTAAATTGCCACGTAATGGACGATCACGTTTTTAAAGATCCTAAAGTCGCCACTTACTACAATGAAAACTTTGTAAATCTTGCATTAGATTACGATACCAAAGAAGGAGGCGATTTTGCTCGTATGCACAATGTACAATTCTTACCTGATTTTTTCTTTTTCGATTCAAATGGAAATTTAGTGTTGCGTGCTACCGAAGGTAAAACACAAACTCAAATGTTGGACTTTGCTAAAAAAGCAAGTAATGCCAGCGGATCTATTGTTTTTCAAGAAGTAGAAAATATAAAGGTTAAAAACAAGATAATTGCCGCCAAGCATTTGGGTACTTATAAAGAAAATACCAAAATTTTTGAATCGGGTTATACAAAGAAAGAGTTTTTGAGAAATTTTGCCATTCAGAGTAAGCAACTTAATAAACCTTACGAAGAAATTGCAAAAAAATATATTAAGAAAGCCAAACTTAGTCGTGAAAATTGGAGTTCGGTAGAAAACCACCAGTTTTTGCTAGAGTTTGCCGATGTACCAGAACTAAAATCAATTAATATTTTACTTCAAAATAAAGATGCAGTTGCCGAAACTTACGGTAGATTTAATGTAGAAAGTAAATTTAAACATGGCATTAGAAACTATGTTTTAGAAGCAGCATCTAAAGGCGAAAAAAAGAAATTGAGAAGGAGTTTAAAATTGATTAAAAAAGCTAACTTAAAAAATAGTAAAGATTTTAAACACGAAGTGAAATTGGGTTTTTATGAAGGCTCTCAGTCTTGGAAAGCTTATGCTAAAGAGATTAACCATTATGCCAAAAACTTTAATGGTTTAGACCCTATAAAATTAAATATTGCTGCTTGGAATGTGCACAACAATACCCAAAGCAAGCGTTTATTACGCAAGGCTGCCAGTTGGTGTAAAAAATCTATGGAAATAAACACACAATATTATAACCAAGAAACTTATGCTCACATTTTGCATAAGTTAGGAAAGAAAAAACAAGCAGAACGTGCTGTGTTGCGTGCTTTAATTTTGGCAAGACAAGAAGGCAAAACCAACACAAGAGCCGATATTTTAGCACAAGAAATAGACGCAGTAAAATAAAAAGTTTTTCAGTTTTGAAAGTTATGTTATGAAATTACCGAGTATGTTTTTTAATATGCTCGGTTTTTTTGTTCCCATAATAAAACCAAGCCAAAAACACCAATTCCCAAATTAAAAGCAGTAACAATTACTACATTTCCTAACAATGGAAAAAATAAGTAAAGTGCAACTGCTATCAAGTAAATATTTATGGGATTGAACGCTAATATTTTCCAATTTAATTGTTTCGATTTATAGAATAAATACGAAGCCAAACAAGTTGAAATTATAAAACCTAAGATGAATAAAAGTGCTAATAATTGAGTTGTGAAAATGAAGTTGTGAAATATAGAATTATATGATAAAAGATGTAAAAGTTCGTCCCTATTTTTATTGATTTCATAAAAGTTATTTAGCCAATTTCCGAAATAACCAAGTGTAAAATGATAAACTGTTCCCATTAATAAACTCCAAGAAGCAAAACCCAAAAACCAATATGAAACTCTTGTAAATTGGACTTTAAAAGTTTTGAAAACAGCAAAAACCGTAAATATTTGAAAAGGAATTGCCAATAAACCCAAAAGTTGACCTATCGAAATGCGTTGTGCCGAAATTTCTTTGAAAAACATATATTTGCTCTCAATATAATTTCCGTTTGGCGTATAAAGCAATAAAATATCGCTTACAACAGCCAAAAAAGAAGCAATTATTCCAATTAAAAGTAACTGTTTGGTTTTCACAACATCACAAAATTCAACTACAACAAAGTTAGATACTTGAAATTAGATGATTTCTCAAAAATTGAAAAATTATAGTGGTTATATTTGTGCCGATTTTTTAATGGCTGAAAAATAAAAATGAAATACAAAAGAGTGCTACTAAAATTAAGTGGCGAAGCCCTAATGGGCGATAACGGACACGGAATTGACCCTGAACGCATAAAACAATACGCAATTGAGGTACACGAAATGGCAGAAGCTGGTGTAGAAATTGCCTTAGTAATTGGTGGTGGCAACATTTTTAGAGGTTTACAAGCTGGCGAATTGGGCATAGAACGCACTTCGGGTGATTATATGGGAATGTTGGCAACCGTTATTAATGGAATTGCATTACAAAACGCCATTGAACAACAAGGTTCTTACACTCGTTTAATTTCGGCATTAGATATGGAACGTATATGCGAACCATACATTCGCCGTAGAGCAGTAAGACACTTAGAAAAAGGAAGAATCCTTATTTTTGTAGCTGGAACAGGAAATCCTTACTTTACAACAGATTCAACAGCGGCTTTAAGAGCCAGTGAAATTGATGCTGAAGTTGTTTTAAAAGGAACAAGAGTAGATGGTATTTATACCGCCGATCCAGAAAAAGACCCAACGGCAACAAAATTTGACACTATTTCGTTTGAAGATGTAATTCAAAAGCGATTAAAAATTATGGATGCTACGGCATTTACAATGTGCCAAGAAAACAATGTGCCTATAATTATTTTTGATATGAATAAACCTGGTAATCTTAAAAAAGTCTTGGAAGGTAAAGAAAATATTGGAACGCTTGTCAGTTAACAGGCAACAGTTATCAGTTTAGCAATTTAACAATTCAACAATATATAAAAATGGAAACAGTAGATGAAGTATTAGAAATGGCAGAAATGGGAATGGATGAAGCCATTGAACGTTTGACAAAAAACTTAGAAAAAATTCAAGCAGGAAAAGCAAATCCATCAATGCTTAAAGGCGTAATGGTAGAATATTACGGTGCACCAACACCACTTTCGCAAGTTGCCAATGTTTCGGCACCCGATTCTCGTTCATTGGTTATAAAACCTTGGGAAAAAAATGTTTTACCAGACATTGAAAAAGCAATTTTTGCCGCCAATTTAGGCTACACACCACAAGGCGATGGTGAAGTAATTCGTATAAATATTCCAATGCTTACCGAAGAACGCCGTAGAGATTTAGCCAAGCAAATTAAAACCGAAGGTGAAAATTCAAAAATAAGTTTGCGAAATGCTCGCCAAAGTGCCAATTCAGCCATTAAAAAGCTAAACAAAGATGGTTTATCAGACGATTTAGCAAAAGATGCAGAAACAAATGTTCAAAATTTAACCAATTCTTTTGGCGAAAAAGTTGATAAAAT
>JAHDDA010000160.1:3638-6298 GCA_020629595.1 Chitinophagales bacterium | reverse complement strand
ATTTACGATACCACGCAAGTATAGCTGAGACATTAAAATTTGAGGCAGAAGAGAAGGTTAGGAAAAATGAGAGAGTTGAAATTGCAAGGGCATTTAAAGAAAACGGAGTCTCCATTGATATAATTGTCAAGTCAACAGGACTTACGAAAGATGAAATTGAAAAATTGTGAGAATTAGCCAGTAGCCATTAAAACTAAAATCAAATTATCATAAAAGTCGTAGCTTGCAAAATTTTCCTTACCTTTAGTTTTTTGGTTGATAAGTGAAACTTAAAAAAATTGATAATGTTCAACTTTCTACTTTTTCAACTTCCCAAAAACGGCATCTTTAGTCATTTTCATTGGAATACTAATGTATTTTTTTTCAACGTAAGTCAGCATTTTTTCTATTAAGGCACGTGTAGCTTCGTCTGTTTGAGTGAGTTCTTTTTCAAAAACAGTTTCAATGGCGTGTGCTTTTACTTCTTTCATTTTTAAAGGAATTTCTGAAAAAGCACGTTCTAATTTTCGTTTCTTTAAAATAAGTGCAAACTCTGTTTTCTGCTCTTCAATCATTGCCTCTGCATCTGATAATGAAAGTTTTCGTTTTTCAATATTTGCGTTGGCTTGTTCTCTTAAACTTTCAACATCGATATAGCGTAAATTAAAGTGTTGTTTTAAATCTATTGAAACATTATTTGGCACTGCTAAATCAATAACTACTTTGGGGCTTTCATCTTTGTTAAGTAGTTTGGTGTATAATTCTTTATTTACAAAGTTGGCTTTAAAATCTAAACAAGAAATTAAAATATCGAAACCCTCTTTGTGCTGTTCAATATTATCTAAACTATTGGCTTTTCCATTACCACAACTTTTGCACAATTCTTCGGCTTTTGATAAGGTACGGTTGTATATGCTTATGTTTTGATAACCAAACTTTACCAAAAACTTTACTGCTTTTTGAATACTTTCTCCAGCACCTAAAATAAGCACTTTTTTTGTGCTTTTATGTTCAATATTTTTTATTTGACTCATTGCCAAAGCAACAACCGAAACGGTATGTCTTCCTATACCCGTTTGGTGGTAAATTCTTTTTGCATAAGGGATGGCATATTCAAAAAGTAAGCGTAAATTATCGCCAATATATTTTTGTTCTCTACAATGGTTATAGGCTTTTTTAACCTGCCCTAAAATTTCGTGTTCGCCAACAACCATTGAGTTTAAACCGCTTGCTACTCTAAATAAATGATCAACTACTTTTTCGCCTTTGTATAAATTACATTTGTCAACTAAATCAGATACATTTTCTATAAACGGATTAAGGGTTTCAAAAAATGTTCTTAACTCATTTTTACTTAATTGGTTATTAGCAATGTAAATAAATAATATTCTGTTACAGGTATTAAGAAAAAAAAACTCCTGAAATCCGAATTTTTCAATCAGAACATTAATTGTTTCATTTGAAAAATTAGGCATAATTGCACCAATTTGGTGCAGGCTTATTTTTTTATGCGAAATGCTTATTGCGTGAAATGCTTGCAAAAGTGAATTTTATACCAAACAATTGTTAAATACCAATACCTATAATTGGTTATGCAAAGTTGAAAATTAGGACGTAAAATGATGTCATAAAATTGTAAATAGCTACATAAATTATGTCGGGCGAACGATAAAAAATCCATCATTTCCCTGTTTTTGGTACAATGGCATTAACATCATTCCATTTAGTGGCGATTTTATTGGACCATTTACGTCATTTGCTAGCACTTCTCCTTTTTCAATAGGCTGAAAGTTTAAGTAATTGGGTTTCATTTCAAAATTCTGATCGGGCATAATTACGTGCCTGTAACAAAGCTCTAAAACTTTATTAGTGTCTAACTTATCAGCTATTTTATGGGCAACTTTATTATTTTTTAGGCTTAATTGCATTAAAACATCATCATAATAATCATATAAAGGAACATCTTTTTGATTTATACATCCCAATTTTACCAAGCATTTCCAAATTGCGGCTTCCATTCTAATAACCGATTGCCAATCATAATGTTCTCCAGCTTCGAAACCAAATGCAGGTAAATCTAAACTAGTGAAATAATTCATAGTAGTTCCAATAATTACTTTTTCTAAGCCAACAATTACTGGTACGTGCAGCGATTTTGCTAAATCTTGGGCTCTGCTATCTGCATTGGCAATGCAAAATGCTCCGCCCTCACTAGAGGTTGTATGCAGGTCGAGTAAATTTATATTTTCCTTTTTATACCTTCTAAGTAATCTTTTAAGCAAGGTAATTAGTTCTTTTTGTTCTACATCTTCCGAAACTTGTAAAAGGTATTTTGGAGCTCGTTCTAAATAGTTTACCTTTTCGGCATACCATTGCCTATTCAAGTCTATACTTATATAGCGTTTACCTGCATTTATAGCTCTTAAATTTCCAGCAATTCCTATAAAAGTTCCGTTAAATTTAGGTTGCATAAATGATAGTTGCTGAAAAAGTCTATATAAAGCAGAAACACCTGCCAATTCATTACCATGTATTCCAGCTATGGCAATAAAAACGGGTCCATCTGTAGATTGCGAAAATTCGCCTATTACTCTTTTTACCTGTTTCAAATAAATATAGTTTAAAAATAAAAGACGCAGCAATGCTACGCCCCTACTTAAGTTTTTAGAAAATCTTTATTT
>JAHDDA010000160.1:0-3538 GCA_020629595.1 Chitinophagales bacterium | reverse complement strand
TTAACTTGCCTGTTCTTTTCTTCTTTTTTCAAACTCCTTTATTATTTCTTCAGGAGTTTTTCCTAAATTACTTAAAGAAAATTTCACATCATCTTTCAATTCGTGATCTGGGTATTTTTCCAAAAATTGAAGATAAATTTCCTTTGCCTTATCTGGCAAATTCATATCATTTTCATAACTAAAGCCCATTAAAAAAAGGCTGTGAGGTGTTTTTTCGTAGTCTGGATATTTTTCTAATATTTGAGTATAGCAATTATTAGATTTGTTAAAGTTTCTTAACGATCTATAAATTTCAGCAGATTTAAACAAATATGAAGGTACTTCTGGTTCATTGGGGAAACCGTTTATAAATGCTTCATAAGTGCCTACCAGTTTTTCAGCTTTTGCCAAATCGAAAGTAAATTTCTTTTTATCGTCTTTATTCTCATAAAGTTCTTTGGTATATTGCTCAATATCGGATAATAAATCATCTTTGCTTTTAACTACCTTTTCGGCTGTTGCTGCATTTGTGCTTGAAGTTGAATCTGTACTTCCACCGCTTCCACAAGATGAAATACAAAAGAAGCAAAACAATAAACAGCTAACAAATAAAGTATTTTTCATTTGAAAATTATTAAGAATGTAAATATAGTAAACTTTTCAGCGTACAAATATATTAACTTTTCTTATCATTGAGTTTACTTGCTTGCCCTCTGTTTCGTATTTCTTTTTTGTAAGCTGCTTGGTCAAGTATTTTATGAATTTTCACTTGGAAAACAATACCTTCATTTTCTTTTACAAAATTTGGAATTTTCTTTTGATATACTTTGCTTGCTGGAATAATAAATGTTGCACTATCACCATTGCTCATCATATTAATTCCTTCGTTTATTGCTCCTCCAAATAGTTGTTGCGAATATTTAAAAGATAAATCTTTCTTAGAAAAAATTTTGTGTCCGCTTTCTGTTTCATAAGCCATATCAGCAACTAAAAAGTCGTTAATTTTTGCCTTATTCCCTTCATTTTGAGAGTGAATTTTATATTGTAAACCATTTTCAGTAACAGAAAAACCATCTCTAAGTTCAAGATTTTGCTTTACATCATTATTACTATCTAATAATGTGTTTTTTTCTGAATCGAAATGCTTGGAACTAGTTTCACTTGCACAAGAAATAAACAATAAAAAACAAAAGAAACTAATGTAATATTTTGTAGTAGCGTAGTACAAACTCTATTTTTTGCCACTAATTTATACTATTTATTCAAATCTGATTAAATTTTAACTGATTTAACGTTTTGTTGTTAATAAATCATCTTTGTATTCTTGCAAAATTGTCTTTAGCTTCACTATTGTTTCTGTAACTGAAACTTCAGACCTTCCACCAGCTGCATTTCTATGTCCACCACCATTAAAATATTTTTTGGCAATTTCATTTACGGCAAAGTTTCCTTTAGATCTAAAAGATAGCTTTGTGAAATTTTTATCTGGAGAAACAAAAACAGAGCAAACAATATTTTCAATGCCTAATGCTTGATTTACAATTCCATCGGTAAAACCTGGCTGATAGTTAAATCTTTCAAAATCTTTTTCGGTGGCATAAATTATTGAAGTTCTTAAATTTCTTAATACTTCCATTTGATTACCCAAACAATGCCCCATAAACATTATTTTATCAACTGGATTTGAATCGAACACTTTATTTATAATAAATGAATCGTTTACCCCAACTTCTAACAAATAACCCGCAGTTTCCATTAGTCGTTTTGAAGTGGCATATCTAAAACCACCTGTATCTGTTAAAATTCCCATATACAAACACTCTGCTATGGTTTGATTGTATAAATGAGCATTTCCTGTGTTTTCAATAAAAAAATGAATCATTTCACAAGTTGAGGAATAAGAAATATCTGAAAATATATGTTGAGCAAATTCCTTATCTGGATTTGGATGATGATCGATTAAAATTTTAATTGCTTTAGCATTTACTAAATCCTCTTCTAAACCTCCTACTCTTTTGGGTTCATTATAATCTAAGCAAAACAAAATATCAGCTTTAGCAATTGCTTTTCTTGCTTTTACAGAATCGGGGTTATGTATAACAATTTTATTTGCATCAACAACCCATTTTAAGTTCTTAGCAAAATCTGAAGGCATTACCACTCTTACGTTTTCACATCCTTTATTTTTAAGAAAATGATATAAGCCCATACTTGATCCAATGGCATCTCCATCGGGGCGATAATGAGCAGTAATACAAATATTTTTATCGGTGGTTAAAAGTTTATCTACTTCTGTGAAATTCATTTATTTGGGTTTCAGGTTTCAGGTTTCAGGTTTCAGGTTTCAGAAATTAAATTTTTCATTTTGTATTGCAAAAATTGTATTGAAATTGCTTCAAATTTTAAAGAAATTACAAACTTGAATCCAAAAGTGCGAAAAATTAGTTTGTTTATGGTTCAAAGTTCGTAGAAATTTATGAAACACTTGTGTTATTTTTGCACCCGATTTCAAAACAACATTTAAAAATTTAACAAAATGGCTGGAAATATCACATTTACAATGATTAAACCAGATGCTGTACGTGCAAACAACATTGGTCCTATTTTATCAATGATTACAGAAGCTGGATTCCGTATTAAAGCAATGAAATTTACACACCTTAATGAAACTACTGCTGGTGGATTTTATGCTGTTCACAAAGAACGTCCTTTTTATGGTGAATTGGTTGAGTTTATGAGCTCAGGTCCTATTGTTGCCGCAATTTTAGAAAAAGATAATGCTGTTGCAGATTTTCGTGAGTTAATTGGTGCAACAAATCCTGCTGAAGCAGCAGAAGGTACAATCCGTAAAAAATTCGCTACAAGTATTGGTGAAAATGCTGTTCACGGTTCTGATAGTGATGAAAATGCAATTATTGAGGGAGATTACTTCTTTAGTAATTTAGAGAAGTTTTAAGTATTAAACTTTTAGATAATGAGACAATGAGAATGTAAATTTATATCTCATCGTCTCATTATCTCATATCCTCATAGTCTAACGAGAAAAATTCCCCATTAAGCCCGTTTCTGAACTAGTTCCTATCATTACATCAAAATCTCCTTCTTCAACTACATATTCTCCTCTTGTATTAAAAAATCCCAATTCTGCATCTGTTAACACAAAAGATACTGTTTTACTTTCACCTGCTTTTAGCTTTATTTTTTCAAAGCCTTTTAATTCTTTTACTGGTCTTGAAACCGAAGCTACTTTATCTCTAATGTATAATTGAACCACTTCTTCGCCTTCTACTTTACTAGTATTTGTAATTGTAGCTGAAACTTTAATGGCACTTTTATTTGAATCATCAATTGTTAAGTCTGAATATTCAAAACTTGAATAACTTAAACCATAACCAAATGGATAAAGTGGTTTATTGGTTTCATCTGTGTAATGCGACCAAAAAACAAACTCAATAGGTCCTGGACGACCAGTATTCAAATAGTTGTAATAAACAGGTACTTGCCCAACAGTTTTTGGAAAACTCATAGTTAACTTTCCACTAGGGTTATTCTCTCCAAA
>JAHDDA010000159.1:3136-6311 GCA_020629595.1 Chitinophagales bacterium | reverse complement strand
GAGGAAACCCTAATTAGGGTTAGAAACGATATGTTAGACAAACAAAAAATTAAAATGATGTCAACAAATCCTGAATTATTCAGTGATAGTTATACTTTACAATTAAATAAAGCCAACGAGTTTTGCAAAAAACACTTAATTGGAAAAGTGAATTCAATTAATAGCTCAAAAGGAATTGATGGATTTGGTTTTGGAGCAATCTTAGCACTTTTAGAAGTAACCTTAGAAATAGTTTCAACTTTCAAAGAACATAAAAATCAAATTAAAAAAATGAACGAAGATATTTTAAACGAAAAATATGTCGATGTTCATAAATTACCTTCTTGGGAAGAACTTTAAACTTCAATTATTTACACAAAAAAGCCACAAATGCTACAAGTTTTTTGTTTTGCATTTGTGGCTTTTTTTATTGCGAATTTTTAACATTGACTTAAATTCAACATTCATAATTCACAAATTCTTAATTCACCTTACCATTCATCTTCTTCTTGGTCAAGTTTTAATTTTTCTTGAATTTTTAAAGAATCAATAAAAGTATCTTCTGGATTATCGAAGTCATCGGCACTCAAATTATAATTATCGTAACGGTTGCAGTCTAATTCTACCGACATTCTACCTTCTGGTTCTTCAAATTTATCTTCACGAGTTACTCCTAGAGTTCCATCATCATATACTTTGTTCATAAACTTAGCATAAATAGGCAATGCCATATTAGCACCTTGTCCTAAAGCGGTTGTTCTAAATCTAATGGCTTTTTCATCTCCACCTGTCCAAACACCAGCAATTAAATTTGGCGTAATACCCATAAACCAACCATCAGAGTTATTGTTAGTTGTTCCTGTTTTACCTGCTACATCCATTTCTGTGGTAAATCCATATTTCGACATTAGCCTGCGTCCTGTACCTTCATCTTTAACTCCTTTCATTAAATTAAGCATAATATAAGCGTGCTGTTCACCCAATGCCTCGTTTCGTTGTGGCACAAAATCTTGTATTAACTGACCATTTTTATCTTCAATACGAGTAATAAATAGTGGTTCTGTGTGCGTTCCTTTATTGGCAAAAGTAGAATAAGCTCCTACCATTTCATACAAAGAAATATCGGCTGCCCCTAAGGCTATTGATGGTACAACTGGAATATTTGATTCAATTCCCATTCTTTTTGCCATTTCTGAAACTGGGCGTGGTCCTATTTCATTCATTAAATAAGCTGTAACCCAATTTAATGAATGTGCTAAAGCTGTTTTTAGTCTTATTTGTTTATAATCTAACTTATCGGAAGTTGAGCCACGAGGTGTCCAATCATTAGTTGCCCCATGTTTTCCTTTAGGAATTGTTACTGGCGAATTAGGTGCTTTTGCACAAGGCGACCAACCATTTTGAATAGCTATGGTATAAATAAATGGTTTAAAAGTTGAGCCTACCTGGTTTTTAGATGAAGGACGAACATTATCATATTGTAAATAGGTAAAATCAATACCACCTACCCAGGCTTTTACGTGTCCTGTTTGTGGATTCATAGCCATAAAACCACTTCGTAACAAACGTTTGTAATGTTTCAACGAATCTAAAGGAGTAATAACAGTATCTTTCTCCCCTTCCCAAGTAAAAATACTCATTTTTGTTGGAACTTCAAAAGCGGCTTTTACCTCATCCATTGATTTACCATTTTTTTTCATTACCCTATATCGTTCACTTCTTTTAATATTGCGTTCAATAAACTCTTCGGCTGTAAGTGTGTAGTCTTTGGGCATATTTTCCCATGGATCTTCTTTATTCCAATGTTTATCAAAATCTGCTTGTAAAGTGGGTAAATGTTCTGCCAATGCTTGTTCAGCATAAACTTGCATAGTTGGATCTATGGTAGTGTAAATTTTTAATCCATCTCTATGAATGTCGTAATTATCTCCGTCTAATTTTTTATTTTCTTTTGCCCAATTTTTAACATATTCTCTCAAGTATTCTCTGAAATACTGTGCATTACCAGTTCGGTGTGTACTTTTATTGAAAAGTGATTTGTCATAATCGGTATTTTTAAGCGAATCTTTTTTAGCTGCTGAAATATAATCTTGTTGTTCTAATAAAGTTAAAACTACATTTCTTCTTCCTTTAGCTCTATCTGGGTTTCTGGCTGGGTTGTAAGCTGTACTTGCTTTTAACATTCCTACCAAAAAAGCCGCTTCGTTATAGTTTAATTCTTTTGGTGTTTTACTAAAAAATGTCTTTGCTGCCGATTTTATTCCATAAACAGGTCCTCCAAAATGTACCGTATTTAAGTACATTGTTATTATTTCATCTTTTGTATAGTTTTTTTCTAGACGGGTGGCAATTACCCATTCTTTGGTTTTTTGCAAAACTCTTTTTATAAAACTTGAACTTCTTTCGTGAAATAAATTTTTAGCTAATTGTTGTGTTATGGTACTAGCTCCTGCAGTTTTTCCAGATGTTACAAAACGATAAACAGCCGTAGAAAGTCCATATAAATCAATTCCAGTATGGCTATGGTAACGCTTATCTTCAACAGCTATTAAGGTATTTACTACTGCTGGCGAAATATCTTCATAGCTTACTCTAGAACGATCCTGAATGTAATATTTACCCATTAGGCTACCATCGGCATAAAATACTTCGGTTGCCAATTGACTTTCTGGGTTTTCTAATTCACTCCAGTCGGGGAGTTTACCAAAAAAGCCCCCCGAAACACCAACAAAAAATAGGGCTACACCTCCCCATAAAAGAAAGAAGCATATCCACATTAAAATAATGTATCGCCAAAAAGAACGCTTCTTCTTTTGTGGTTTTTGTGGTTCGTTCGGAAGATTTGTTTTATTATTTTCCATAGAGCTAAAGCATTATAGGTTCAAAGTTATTGCTTTAAAGGTGTTTTTTGCATAGTTTAAATATTAAAAAACCTCAACAACATACAAACAACGCAATTGAGGATAACATAAGTTTCTGTATAAGTGTTAAAGATGTATTAACGAGGCGGGTTTTTGGGTTTTTGTAAATCCTATTCACCACCATCGCCACCACCGTAACCCGAATTATAGCTTGGAGACTTATAGGTAATGTCTGCTTTTTTTAACTTAATATTACAATGTGGGCATTTCCCTTTTGATGCTTTAATATAACCACATTGTGTACAATAGTGAGGAATATAAAAAAATAGAAAATA
>JAHDDA010000159.1:0-3036 GCA_020629595.1 Chitinophagales bacterium | reverse complement strand
TTACCTTGCTAATCTGAACTCATAGTTTTCAAACTCAATCATTTTTACAGCAGTGTTCTCCAACATTCTTGTTTTTCCATTTGAAGCACGAGCAGCTCTTACATAAAAGTCCATAAATTTACCGCTTTCCATTCCTGTAAGTGGTAATGCCTTTATTAAATTTGCTCCATTTTCATTCATTGCTTCAAATAAATATTTACCTACATCGTAACCACGTTTTGAAAACTCTGAAGGTGCAATTCCTACATTCAATTTATAGTCATTTATCATATTTTGTTGTTCATAATCATTATCATCATCGGCAGTAACTGTGCTAATGTGTAGATTCATATTTTCTAAATAATCAATATTTATATTTTTGAATTTTCGCCAATTATACATTCCATATAAAACCACAGGATATTGTGTATTTACTAACTTTAATCTGCGAACAGCATTAGAGGCAAATGCTTCATCCATACTTGCAACTATTACATGATTATCAATAAACTGTGTAAGATAATTGGTTAAATCTGTATCGTCATCGCCTGTATCATAAACCAAGTTTACCGATGTGTTTGTATTGAAATCGCCAACACCACCATAGCTACTAAGTTGCCTTTGTAGGCTCTCAACTAGTTTAGCATCTCTGCCAGAATTAGGATTGGCTATAATGGTAACATTATTTACTCTTTTTGTACTTTTTATATACTGTACCAATTTAGCAATATGCGAATTTACAGTTGGGTTTAAGGCAACAAAATATGGGTTTTCTTGTATAAAATCGGCTTTAGAGGCAATAGGAGAAACTAAGTATGTTTTATTTTCTCTTGCCCACTCGGCGGCTTCTTTAAGGCATTTTGTATAAGCAGGACCTATAACTAAATCATATTTTTCGTAGGTGCTATTGAGTAAACTTTTTGTTCTGTACTGATCTGATTTTGTATCGTAAACTTTAATGGTAATATTAAACCCATCTTGCTTTAGTTCTCTAAGCGATTGTAAAAATCCCTGATAAAATTCAAGAGCAACTTTTGATTTTGTATCAATTTTTTGGTCTTCGTAGCCAAGTGAATTTTTTTGTGTATTGAAAGGTAGTATTACCAATACATTGTAATTGGTAAGAATACCACCAGTAGGAGTTGGCTCAACAATATTAATGATAGTATCGGGCTCAATTGTTGTATCATTTTTTGGCTTAGAAGGTTTGTTATCTTCTTTTTCAGGCTCTTTTTCAACAACTTTAGATTCGTTTTTTTTATCTGTTGTAGTTGATGTTTTTGTTTCTTCTTTTTCAATTTTTCTTACCTCTCCTTGCTGTGGATTTGTTCTGGGATAATTAGATTGTGTTCCTTTTAAAACATCGCAAGAAGAAAAAATAAGTAAGCTAATACAACTCAAAAAAAGTATTTTGAAAGAAAAGCTATTTTTATTCCCATTCAATAGTTGCTGGAGGTTTTGTGCTAATGTCATATACTACTCGGTTTATTCCTTTTACCTCGTTAATAATTTTATTCGATATTTCGGCTAAAAGTTCGTAGGGCAAATGTACCCATTCGGCGGTCATTCCATCGGTTGAGTGTACAGCACGTAAAGCCACTGGGTTTTCATACGTTCTTTCATCACCCATAACACCTACCGATTTTACAGGTAATAATACAACGCCTGCTTGCCAAGTTTTATCGTACCAACCGCTTTCTTTTAACAAATTTATAAAAATTGCATCGGCTTCTTGTAGCATTTTAACTTTATTTATGGTAATATCTCCCAAAATACGCACTGCCAATCCAGGACCCGGAAATGGATGGCGACCAATTATGGTTTCATCAATGGCTAAAGTCTTCCCTACTCTACGTACCTCATCTTTAAATAGTTTACGCAATGGTTCAACTAAAGATAAGCCCATTTTTTCTGGTAAGCCACCTACATTATGATGCGATTTAATTTTTGCCGAAGGTCCATGAACAGAGACCGATTCTATAATATCGGGATAAATAGTTCCTTGTCCTAACCATTTTGCTCCTTCAATTTTTTTCGATTCACGTTCAAAAACTTCAATAAAAACTCTACCAATAATTTTACGTTTTTTTTCTGGGTCAATTTCGCCTTCCAAAGCTGAAAGAAATTCATTAGAAGCATCAACACCTGTAATATTTAAGCCCATTCCTTCATAAGAAGCCAAAACTTCTGAAAATTCATTTTTTCGTAACAAACCATTATCTACAAAAACACAGTGTAATTGTTTTCCTATGGCTTTGTGAATTAAAATTGCCGCAACGGTAGAATCTACGCCACCCGATAAGCCCATTATTACTTTTTCAGTGCCAACTTTTTCTTTTATTGCCTGAACAGTTGATTCAATGTAAGCCTCTGAAGTCCAATTGGCTTCGCATTTACAAATATTAATAACAAAATTTTCTATAAGCGTTTTTCCTTGTGTACTGTGGTAAACTTCTGGATGAAATTGAATGCCCATTACTGGATTTTCAAAGCCATTTAAAGCAAAAGCTGCATTCGGAATTGAGGCTGTTTTTGCTAAGTTTTCAGCTTTGGGCGGTAATGCCAAAACACTATCGGCATGCGACATCCAAACTTGGCTATCTTCGTTTATATTGGTTAATAAGGGATGTTGTTTATTTACTTCTTTTAAAGCTGCTTTTCCATATTCACGCTTATTTGAAGGGGCAACTTTACCACCAAACATATCGGCTAGTAATTGAGCTCCATAACACACTCCTAAAACTGGTAACTTTTCTAAAATTGATTGAATTTCAGGCTTAGGAGCTTTTTCATCTTTTACCGAAAAAGGACTTCCAGATAAAATAACTCCCTTAATATCTTCAGTTATTTCTGGAATATTATAGCAAGAAACAATATCAGAAAACACATTAAGTTCTCTAATTCGGCGGGCAATTAGCTGTGTATATTGAGAGCCAAAATCAACTATTAGAATTTTACTGGTCATAACTGCAAAGGTAGTATTTTCGTTAATTAATGAACTTAACTTATTAGAAGAAAATATATAAATACGAGATTTACAGGAATGATATATTTACT
>JAHDDA010000158.1 GCA_020629595.1 Chitinophagales bacterium | reverse complement strand
AATTACTTAAAAACAATGAATTCATAGAAGTAAATGACCTAGGTGCTGTTCAAGAATTAGTAAAAGTAACAAAAGAAAAATAAAAGAAATTACAAAAAACGCCGCTGTAAATCCCAAATTTGGAGAAATGTTGTTTCACCTTGTGCAATTTTCAAAAGCTAAAAATATTTTAGAATTAGGAACTTCAATGGGCTTAGGTACTGCCTACTTGTCAAAATCTGATGGAAGAAATAAAGTTATTACCATAGAAGGGTGTAAAAATATTTCAGAACAAGCCCAAAAAAATTTAGATTCAATTAAAGCAAAAAATATAGATTTTATAGTAGGGGATTTTTCAGAAAAATTAGACGAGGCAATCAAAAAGCTAAATTTTAAAATTGATTTTGCTTATTTAGATGGCAATCATCAATACAAGCCAACTTTAGAATATTTCAAAAAAATTGAAAGCAGTTTACACAACAATTCTGTTATAGTTTTAGATGATATTCATTGGAGTGTAGAAATGGAAAAAGCTTGGGAAGAGATAAAACAACAAAAAAATGTTAGTGTAAGCATAGATTTGTATAGAATGGGTGTTTTATTTTTTCATAAAGAACAAGAAAAGCAAGATTTCATACTTCGCTATTAAAAACTAACTTCAAAAATTAAAAACCCAAGTTAAATAGAATAACTTTGCACCTATAATTGAATTGCAATATTTAGTTAAAAGTTATGGCTAAGATAGAGTTGATAATGCCTAAAATGGGCGAAAGTATAATGGAAGCAACCATTATTAAATGGTTAAAGGCTGAAGGTGATAAAATTGAAATGGATGAACCCATTTTAGAAATTGCTACAGATAAAGTAGATTCTGAAGTTCCTGCACCAGAAGATTGTGTAATGGGGGAAATGCTATTTGGAGAAGATGATGTTATAGAAGTAGGAACTGTTATAGCATATTTATACACAGAGGGCGAAGCTCCTTCAGCAGAAGTGCCTAAAGAAGTGGTAAAGCCGAGTGAAGAAATAATTGAAGCTATTACTGAACCTTTAGCCAATGTTGCTAGCACCGAAATGGCACAACCTCTAAAAGCAAATAGTAATGGTCGTTTTTATTCGCCACTGGTTTTAAGTATGGCAAGAACAGAAGGTGTCTCAATGACTGAATTAGAATCAATAAAGGGTTCTGGAAAAGAAGGACGAGTAACTAAACGTGATATGCAGGCTTATTTATCCAATAAATCAACTGGAAATATTAATCCTCAAACTCAAAAATCTGTTCAATCTCCTGTTAAAAAAGCATCTGCAATTTCACAAACTATCGAAATTTCTCAACCAAAAGTAGAATATGGTAACAACTACGAAATTGAAGAAATGGATAGAATGAGAAAACTAATTGCCGACCACATGGTTATGAGCAAAAGAGTTTCGCCACACGTTACTTCATTTGTTGAAGTTGATGTTACCAATTTAATGAATTGGAGAAAGAAAAATAAAGATGCTTTCTTTAAACAATATGGTACTAAAATGACAGTAACGCACATTTTTGTCGAAGCTGTTCGTAAAGCAATTCAGGATTTTCCAAAAATTAACTCATCAGTAGATGGTTATAACCATATAATTAAAAAAGATATAAATATAGGAGTCGCAACTGCTTTACCAAATGGAAATTTAATTGTTCCTGTTATTAAAAATGCAGATATGCTTAGTTTAGCTGGAATTGTGAAAAATATGAACGATTTAGTTGAGAGAGCAAGAACAAATAAATTAAAACCAGCAGATACGCAAGGCGGAACTTTTACGCTTACCAATGTAGGTGGTTTTGGAAATGTAATGGGCGTTCCAATAATTAATCAACCGCAAGTAGCGATACTATCAACAGGCGTAATTAAGAAAAAACCAGTTGTTATGGAAACTGAAATGGGAGATATAATAGCTATTCGACAAATGATGTTTTTATCTCTCAGTTACGACCATAGAGTAGTTGACGGAATGTTAGGTGGTTCATTCTTGCGTAGAGTAGGAGATTACCTTGAACAGTTTGATACTAATCAAAGTATTTAATGAATTGTTAATTTTAACTTACCATTCACAACTAAAATGAACTTATTTACAATATCAAATTTTTTAACACTCACAAATTTGTTTTGTGGATGTATGGGGATTGTATTTTTGTTAACAGGAAAAAGTGAGTTCATCATCTATTTTATTGCCATTGCGTCTGTTTGCGATTTTTTTGATGGTTTTGTGGCTAGAATGAGGAATACAATGTCCGATTTAGGTAAAGAACTTGATTCTTTAGCTGATATGGTAACATTTGGTGTTGTTCCTGGGCTTATGTTTTTTAACTTATTAAGCGTGTATAAACCCTCATCTGAATTGGGTGCTTATGTGCCGTTTTTAGGGTTTATATTAACTTTAGCTGCGGCATTGCGTTTAGCAAAATTTAATGTAGATGAACGCCAAACCGATAGCTTTATAGGCTTGGCAACTCCAGCCTGCACACTTTACGTTTTAGCCATTTTTATGCTTTTTCAAAATGGTAACTTATTGTTTACCGAAATTATATCAGATAAGTTTTTTTTAATTCCTAATATAATTATACTATCCTATTTGCAAATAAGTGAGATTAAAATGTTTTCGTTTAAATTAAAGAAGAAAACATTTAAAGGAAATCGTTTACGCTTATTTTTTCTAGTTTATTCCTTAATCTTATGGATTAGTTTAGGTTATTTAGGATTAGCCATAAGCATTATTTCTTACATAGTTTTATCTTTATTTTTAAATTTTAGAAAATGAAATATCAAGCACTTATTAACGTTATGCCTAAAGCAGAATTGTTAGATCCAAAAGGGAAAGCAGTTGAGAAAAACCTTGGAAATTTACAATTAGATGTGCTTACTGATGTTAGAATTGGAAAAAGAATTACATTAAACCTTGAAGCCAAAAATCAATCGGAAGCAGAAGTTTTAGTTGAAAAAGCTTGTAAAAATCTGTTAGCAAATATGATAATGGAAAATTACGAGTATGAGGTAAAAGCGGTTTAAGAGTTTTGTATCTAACAGATAAAAAAGCCCAGTCAGGCATTATATATTTAATGTATAGAGGTAATATTAGAACGTCTGTTTTACTTTAAATTCAATACTTTATTATGAAAAAATTATATACCTTACTTTCTTGTGTTTTCTTGTGTTTTTTATTTATTTCCGAAATAAAAGCACAACAAGATGCACAATTTATTGGATATAGACAAAATGGTTTGGTATATAACCCTGCCTATGCAGGAAGTAGAGATGTTGGTAGCTTAATGGCATATTACAGAGCTCAGTGGATAAATGTAGATAATTCTACACCTCGAACATTTTCTGTAAGTCTTCATGGTCCAATGCTATTTGGTAAAAATCCTCAATTTAAAAATGTGGGTTTAGGATTTTGGATGCAAAACGATAGAGTAAACATTCATAATAAAACACACATCAATACTTCTTATGCTTATAAACTAAATGGTGTTGGAAACGGAACGCTTTCACTAGGGCTACAGTTAGGCTTGTTAAATATTAGCTCTAAATATTCTGAAATAACCAATGCCGATGCAGGAGATATATTGATAAGTGAAGATGTAAACAAATGGGCTGGAAATTTCGGCTTTGGAGCATTTTATTATACCGATGAATACTTTTTTGGTGTATCTATTCCACATTTACTACAAAATAAACTTATTCCAGAAAATGAAAATGCTATTTGGAACAGGCATTATTATTTAACTGGTGGAGGTGTAATTGATTTAAGCCGAAGTCTAAAATTACGTCCTTCTATTTTATTAAAGAAAGTTGCCAATTCCCCTGTTTCAGTTGATGTAAATACATCCTTGTTAATTGAAGAACGTTTTAATATTGGCTTGGCTTATCGTTTTGCCGAAAGTATTGATATTTTCGCCGATTACCAGGTAAATAGAAATTTATTAATTGGTTATGGCTTTGACTTTACAACCACTAAATTAGCCTCTTTCGGTAGTTCACACGATATTTATATCCGTTATGAATTTGGATTTATGCGTGAAAAAGTAGTTACTCCTAGGTTTTTCTAAAACTATAACTTTACTCAACACTTAAAACTCTGTAAGCCCAAGGTTTTAATTTCTCTTTATAGTCTTTTTCAATGCTTACTTTTTTGCCTGTAAATAAATCGGTATAAGTTCCTAAAAAGCTATTACCTTGTAATTCAATTTCTTGTTTTTTGTCTGATAAATTAAGCATTACCAAAACTTTGTTACCATTTTTTTCTCGGAAATATGCCAGACAATTTGTATCGGTAATTGATGTTATAAATTGAAGGTCTCCACCAAATTCGCCATTCCAAAGTGCTTGGTTATCTTTGTTTAAGTGCATTAATTTTGTATAAAAATCTTCTAGCGGCAATTTTGAAAAATCAATAGTATCTTTCTCAAAAAAGCGTAATCTTTTATCTAATCCAGCTTCTTGCCCCGAATAAATTAAAGGCATTCCATCAACAGTAGAAGCAAAAACGGCAAATGTTTTTATAGCATCGCCCATTCGTTCTTTAACTGTTCCATTCCAAGAATTTTCATCGTGGTTTGAAGTGAAATTCATTCTATAATCGTAGCTGTTAAACTCTTTTGCGTGATTATCGAAATAATCTCTTATGTGTAAAACGTCTTTTTTGCCTTTTGCAACTTCATTCATTCGATGGTGTAAATCCCAAGCATAACTCATATGAAAACCACTATCGTGATGAGAAGGAACTTCGGCTTCTGCCAACATAAAAACATCTTTCAATTTTTTTAAAGCTGTATTGGCTTCTACCCAAAAATCGTCGGGCACCCAAGTTGCTACATCGCAACGATAACCATCAATATCAAATTCTTTTATCCAATATTCCATATCTCCAATCATTCGTTGTCGCATTTCTTGATTGTCGTAATTCAAATCGGTAACATCCCACCAATCTGTTCCCAGTGGAGGTTGTAAGCCTCCAATTGAATCGAGTGTGTAATATTCCATTTTGCCTTCTTTAACCCAATGATGATCCCAAGCGGTGTGGTTAGGCACCCAATCCAAAATTATTTTCATATCCAAATCGTGAATGGCATTGACCATTTTTCTAAAATCTTCATTATCCCCAAATTCGGGATTTACGGCTTTATAATCGGTAACAGAGTAATAACTTCCCAAACTTCCTTTTCTGTTTTTTTCGCCAATTGGGTGAATAGGCATAAACCATAAAATATCGACTCCCATTTTTTTCAAGCGTGGTAAATGTTCGCTAAATGCCTCAAATGTTCCTTCGGATGTATATTGACGTGGATTTACCTCGTAAATAGTCGCATTTTTACTCCAATCAGGAGCATCTGTTTTTTGGCAGTTTGTTTCTGATGCTTCAAGCTTATATTGAAAGTTATTTGCATTTTCTGAAGGTGAAACAATTTGTGTTTTATTGTTTTCTTCTTCAATAATCGTTTTTGTTGTTTCAATTATAATTATTTTCTGAGCATATAAATTAGCTCCTATTATCAACAGTAAAAAACAGTTTATAAGTTTGGTTTTCATATTTTGAATTTAATATTTCAAGGGAACAAGTTCTCTTGTATATTGATATTTTTTATTTAAAAGAAATGACTTCAAATGAATTTGCAGGAATATTTATTTCTAACTTGTTATTTCTAATTTTTAAAACCATTCCTCCAAAGTTAGTTGTTTCGCTAAGTAAATTTTGTGTATCATTTAAAGGTACTCTTAATGCTCTATCTTCATTTGTATTATTAATTATAACTAATTCGCTTTGATTGCAATAATTTCGAGAATAGGCATAGATATTTTCTTCTGTTAAATGCGTTTCAAAATTACCATATAAAAACGGCATTGAATTTTGTCGTAAGTTTAATAACTTTTTTAAGGTGTTTTTACAGTCAGTTTCTTTTTCATTCAAATCATCGAAACGCATCATTTTACGATTATCAGGGTCGCCACCACCAACCATTGCAATTTCATCGCCGTAAAAAACAACTGGAATACCAGGAACGGTAGCAATTAAAGCAAATAATTGTTTAGTTTTTTCATAAGCAACTTCATCGCCCATTTCAACCTTGCGTGTCCAACCTTCGTGCTTTGAATCTTGAGAGAAAAGTAAATCACCTCCAGCATAAGAAGCAAACCTTGCTCGGTCTTGGTTGCCTGTAATATTACCCATTAAATGATGTGAACCAAAAGCATCAAGACTTGCCATAATTGAATTATTCAGACCAATAAAATCGCTATCGCCAGCCAATGCCGAAACCATTGTATCATACACATTAAAATCGAATTGAGCATTTAATTGACCAGAATTTACATAACTGC